>CAKZQF010000084.1 GCA_937139475.1 uncultured Gammaproteobacteria bacterium
TATGAAAATTAATAGACTAAAAAGAGCTGGGTTCCCTGAGAAATTAATGACTAAATCGACTAAGCGTTTGATTATAAAACTAAGCACCACGTTTCTGTTAATTATCACCTTGGCTGGGATATGGGTGTTGTCCAACAGTTTTCTTAACCGGCAGGAAGAAGGTGTCGATGTTATACAAGCAGTCGTCTGTGATTTGCAACAGGGCCCCTGCCAGGCGACCCGGGGAAATCAACAAATCACCTTCGCGATCGATACGGAATCGATCACATCCTTTACCCCGCTTGATTTTCGGGTCCAACTGGTTGGTTTCGAGGCCAATGAAGTTAGCATCGATTTTCAGGGGGTAGATATGTTTATGGGCATAAACCAGCTAAGCCTTACCGGGCAATCCAATGGCCATTACACTGGAACCAAAACACTGCCAGGTCACGTCAATGAGGCCATGGTGTGGCGGGCCAAAGTATTTGTACGTCAGGGTGAGCGGGTGACCGCCGGCTGGTTTGATTTTGAGGCTAAATAAGGAAAGTTTTATGGCTCTAACAACACAAAAGCATAAGTTTTTATTGATCATCCCTCTGTTATTCGGTGTGTTAGTGGGAGGCTGGGTTTGGAATTTTAAGGCGGAAGTTCCAGACTCATCCTCCTCAATACAACTGGGAGGCGATTTCACTTTAAAGTCACATCAAGGGGATGTCTCTCTTCAAGACTTCAAAGGTAAGGCTGTCCTGCTGTTTTTTGGTTATACGTCCTGCCCTGATGTTTGCCCTACCGGGTTGGCAAAGATGAGTGCTGCAATAAACCTATTAACACCTGAGGCCGCAGCTAATGTCCAGCCGATCTTTGTCAGTGTTGACCCGGAGCGAGATGATCCCCAGAAACTGGCCGAATATAGTGCATACTTTCATCCCAGTCTGCTAGGCCTCACGGGTAAAAAGGAGGATATAGATCGAGTAGTTAAGGCTTATGGTGCCTTTTATCAAAAAGTGGAACTCAGCAATTCTGCATTAGGTTACAGTATGGATCACACTACTCGGATCTATCTTATTAACAAAGTCGGTAAATTATCAGAACTTCTATTTCATGACACAGCACCCCCTAAAATTGCCGAGAAGTTGAGAGCAATACTATAAATCTAATAATCTATTTTTCTGGGATCGTAGATATGAAGATTATTCTTACAATGCTGTTAGCTCTTGTACCGTTGTCTGCAACTCGAGCCGATATACTAATCAGTAATCCATACATTCGTGCTACGCCACCGGTAGTGCCCAATAGTGCGGCCTTTATGCGCTTATCTAATACGGGAAATGCGCCTGTCTTTCTGACTTCTGCCAATACTTCCGCTGCAAAAAACTCTGAAATCCATGCGCATGAGAACACGGATGGAGTAATGAAAATGCACTTAATTGAAAAACTTGAAATTCCTGCAAGAAGTGCTGTGCATCTTGAACCAGGCGGTTTACACCTGATGATTTTTGATCTTAAACAGCCGTTAATGCCTGGAATGACTATTCCGATGGTCCTTAACTTCTCTGATGGAACTTCACATAAGCTTCGTCTCCCGGTGATGAATATATCACTGGGTGAATAAATGTATTATTGAGGAATAATAATGAAAATGATATCTGGATTTCTGGCGTTATACAGCCTGATTTTTAGTATGGCCTCGTGGGCTGATACTACGACCTCTCAGGCTATTTCAGACAAGCTTAGATCTGCGAATGAGAAACTCAATCCGATCTCGGTTAAGTCAACTAAAGTATCTGGTATTTTTGAAGTTACTCTAACCGGTGGAAAACTTATTTATACCAACGAAAATGCGGATTTTTTTCTAACTGGGGAACTCTATAAGATCCAACCGTCAGGTTTGACCAATCTGACGGAGGGAGCCAGAAAAGTACAGCGTTTGACCATGCTGGAAACCGTCAACGTCGGTGACAGTATCGATTTTTCTCCTCAAGGAACCCCCAAGGCCTCTGTTTTTGTGTTTACCGATATAAGCTGTCCCTATTGCCGAAAATTGCATCGAGAGATACCGAAAATCAATGCGTTGGGCATTGAGATCCGCTACCTGGCCTATCCCCGTGCGGGGGTGAATTCGACCGTTTACCGCGATATGGTATCGATCTGGTGTTCAGACGATCCAAAGCAGGCGATGACCGATGCCAAGGGCGATAATCGGATAACACAAAATAATTGCAAAAACCCAGTCGCCGAGCAATACCGACTAGGAGGCAATATTGGTATTACTGGCACCCCCTCACTGATACTTCCCGACGGTTCCATAATCCCTGGGTATGTTACTGCGGAAAAACTGGCGAACGCCCTTGGGTTACTGTAAGAAAAAACGGAGCTTAGTGATATTGGTGAAATGACATGGGAGAAAGCCTCTAACGTACTTTCGAGCGGAACCTAACCGATATCGGAGGGGAAAATGATGAGCCGATTCAGACTCCATGTTGACCTACAGGTGCTACTGATTTACTTGGTGGCTGGGTTTCCAGTTTATGCCGAGTCTATGAACGAAGGCATGATGATGGATCCTGGAGGGATGAAAGGGATGATGCCGCGTATGATGGGGGGCCTCCTGCCACCCGGCATCGATCCCGCCCTGTTACCTGAACCGCAATCCCAGGACGCTAGGCTGTTCGCTCGTTACTGCGGTCAATGTCATCAGTTGCCGGGCCCGGGTATGCACACGGCACAAGAGTGGCCTGGGGTTGTCGAGAGCATGAATAGGCGCATGCAGATGATGAGCGGGCGGCGCGGTATGATGGGAATGATGATGGGGGGGATTGAGGTGCCAGATCCATCTGAGCTACAGGTGCTGATTAGCTATTTGCAGCTCCACGCTCAACGGCCCCTAGATCGCTCACAGTATAGCGATCTAGATACGCCAGCGGGGAAAGCCTTCCAATCTACTTGTTCCCGTTGTCATGCGCTTCCCGATCCAAAACAACATTCACAAGATGAATGGTCTGGCGTGGTGGCGCGAATGAAAGAGAATATGATCGCAATGGGGAAAACAGTACCAGATGAGGCGACCTTTGAAGAGATTGTAGCCTTTCTGCAAAGCCATGCAAGGGGGAGGTAAAGACAAGTATTGGCCGACCTTGGTCTGAGGAACGTTGCTGGTCTACTCCTTCTTATCGGGTGAAACTAATGCGTTCTTGCTGTCTACATCTAGGCTATCAATGATCGGACATTCGCCATCCTGACTGTCAGTGCAGAGGTTAACCAGCAGTTGCAGTTCTTGATGCAGGGTCTGTAGCTCGTTAAGCCGCTCTTTCACTTTCTTTAGCTTTTGATAAGTTAACTCCCTCACTTCACTGCGAGCCGCTGTTGGTTTTTCCCGCATCGTCAGCAGCTCGGCAATTTCTTTCAGACTGAAGTTCATAGCCTGCGACCGTTTGATAAAACGTAGCCGGGAGAGGTCTTTTGCACTATAGGCGCGGAAGCCCGAGGCAGTGCGAGTCACCCGTGGGATTAAGTTGATTTTTTCATAGTAACGCAGGGTGTCGGCGCTAATTCCCAATTGTTGAGCGGCTTCACCAATGGAACAAATTTGCATAGTGCCTCCTTAGGGTAACCTGTTGCTATCTGGCATCCGGGCAACGAATCTTTAATAGAGAGCTAGCTATCATCCCGGCTATTCCAAGGTAGAACAGGATTGCGCTGACTATCACCTCATGTCCGACAAAGATCAGAACCAGGCTGATCAGCCCGGTGCCCACATAGGGACGATTGGGCTGCAATTTATAGGACCAGATAAAACCCACCGCACTCATCCCCAGAAAGAAGCGCAGCAGCAGCGTGACATCCTGTTCCGTCAATATAATGGGGAGTCCAAACTTCGCCAGAAGAGGCACGGTGACGGGCAACAAACAGATAAAAGTCAGGCAAAAAGAGACCACAACGCCTGAGTAGAGTGATCGGAGGGTCAGTTTCTTTGTCATAACCGGTTAACCTGCCTGTAACAATCCAAGATGGAACTGAATAACGAACGCGTGGCTATTCTACTCTGCCAAGCAAGCGACCAATTTATTACGTAGCACTTGAGCCTTAGGCGAGATCGCAAACACCAGCGTGCCGTTGATGGCGATGGCCGAAGCGTTTAATACCCCCATCTCAACAGCATAGTCGATCTCCTCGACGATATTGACCTCACGGTATTCAAATCGGTCGGGCCCCAGTTCGCTGATGAATTGCAGCAGTTTCACCTTCGCCTGGCTGCAACTTCTACAATCCGGGGAGGTGAAAATATCCACCCTGATCTTCGTGTTTTTAATTGAACTTGACTGGATACTACTCTGAGTCATGAGGCCTCCATTTCTGAATCCGGTGATTACCAAAATCCACCACAAAGACGCTGCCGTCGGGTGCCACCGCGGCGGCGATTGCGTAATTAAACTGTCCAGGCCCCGTCCCTTCCTCTCCGAAAGCACTCAGGAAGGTGCCGTCGGGAGCGAACTTCTGCACACGGTGATTGTAGAAGTCGGAGACGAAAACCGAGCCCTGTGGACCGAAAGCGATCGAGGTAGTGGTGGCGAACCAGCCCTTGAAGGGGCCAAAGATATTCATCGCGAAGGGGCCGCCCCATTTGTGCAAGAACTTGCCCTGGGCGGAAATTACCTGTACCCGGTCATTATAGCCGTCTGCCACATAGAGGGTGCCGTCAGTTGCCAAGGCTACATCGGTCGGGTAGTTGAACTCACCCGCCCAGATGCCGACTTCGCCGGTTGTACCCCACTGTTCGATAAAGCGACCCTCCGGATCCAGGTGCTGGATACGCTGATTGTAGAAATCCACCACGTAAAGATCGCCGTTGGTCGCCACCGCTACCCCGCCGGGCGCATTCAGCTCACCGGGCCCCTGGCCGCTTCGTCCGATGGTTCGCAGCGGCTTTCCTTCGAGGGAAAACACCTGGATACGGTCGTTCCAGTAGTCCGCCACATAGAGTTCATCATTGCTGATCGTCAGGTTCATGGGGCGACCGAGTTGTCCCAAGCCCTCTCCCGGAGCGCCGAATTGACGCAAGAAGCGGCCGTCGTGATCAAATACCTGGATACGGGCGTTGCGTGCGTCGCTGACAAACACCTCATTGTCGGTGACGGCGATACCGGTGGGATCGCGGAACTGGCCGGGCCCGGTTCCCGGTTCGCCCCAGGCATCGACGAAAACATAGGCCGGCTCTTGGGCACTGGGGAACCAAGCCCCGTAACCCGCCAGCAGGGCGACCAACCCGACCACGGTAGCCAGGGCTAGAAACTTAAGGGGCCGTTTTCGTTGCCGCATATCTGACTCCTAAAAGTTGAAGCGGATGCCCGCCCTGAAAATGTAATCGTTCTCCAGCGCTGTGCCGTTGAGGTCCTGGATCACCGGCAGTTGGATGGCGGTTTCGGCAATCCAGCGCTTAGTGACATACTGTAGCCCCGGCGCAAGGAACAGGGTTGTGCCGCCGCTGTTGACATCCTTGATGCCGTTCACTTCGTTTTTGCCCTGGTAGACCAGATTGGATTCCAGCACCCCGTAGAGGAAGCCGGGCACGCCCCCCTTGAGGTCTCTTGGCCAGACCCGATGCTGCCAAGAGAGGTCCCAGCGCGCCTCGTCGCCCGCCTCGAACCCGTTGGCTTCGTTGTTGAAGCGGACGCTCAGCTGGCTGTCGATCTGGTCATCAAGGGTCTGGTGGGTCAGCACTAGGCCACCGAAGAGATCCCAGGAGCCACTACCCAACTGGAACGGTGGCGGCAGGCGGCCCAAAGCGTCGCTGGCATCATCCTCGCCGGTGGGTGCCTCTATGCCGGCGAAAGGCGCAAGCCTGAAAGTGCGGCCCGGTTGATCTTGCTGAAAAACCGTATAGCGTCCGAACAGCCTGAGATCACCAAAGCCTTCCTTGCTACGCCGGACCCGCTGCCCTTCGTTGGTCAGCCTCAGTTCCTTATCCAGGTAAGGCAGGACTCCGAACAGAGCCAGTTTAGGGGTAGCACCGTACCCTAGCACTGTGACTAGGGCATT
Organism: uncultured Gammaproteobacteria bacterium; assembly: GCA_937139475.1. Taxonomy (GTDB): domain Bacteria; phylum Pseudomonadota; class Gammaproteobacteria; order Enterobacterales; family Psychrobiaceae; genus Psychrobium. Next base: position 6,016 of record CAKZQF010000084.1, read on the forward strand.
CACGGTCAGATCGCGATCGGCGGAACTGGGGTCGTCACCGGATTGCCGGCGGACACCTTGAATGCGGGTGATAAATTCACCTTCCGCCACGGGCAGGGCGGTGTTGAAAGTCATGGGAGCGCTCCAGGCCGGCAAACTGCCCGCACCTAAAAGGAACCCCAGGACCAAGGCAGAAGCCAGGGAGTATGGTTTTTGGTAATGATGCGGCATGGCTAGTTTCCTTCTACGGTTTCGTTGAACGACCGGAGACTAAACCCCGCGGCCTTGACCGCCTTCCTGGCCTGCTCCTCGCTCAGGCTGGCATCCTCTTCCATCACCACCCTGACCAAGCCCGCCTGGATATCGGTTTCGACCTCTTTTACCCCTGCCTGCTTGCTGAAGGATTTCTCGATACCGTAGGCGCAAAAGGGACAGGCCAAGCCATCGACGTGAACCTGGTACTCCCGAGGGGCGGACCAGGCGGTACTCCACAGCAGTGCCAGGGCGATGGCAATCAAAGACTTCTTCATAACAAAATTCCTCATCTCTCTATCAGTTTATGCTTATCCATCCATCCAGATGCGTAACGGCAGGGCCAGATACGCGAAGAAAAAACCGACACCCCAGAGCGATGTCGAAGCGATCAAAATGCGCTTGTTCCAGCGGCGTGTGCGTTGGCACTGGGCAGCCAATAGCGGATCAGTCGGGCAACTGCGTCCCGGACGCCTACTCAGCCAAGCACTAATGGCCAGAGTGATGGCCGACCCGGCGAACACCCAGACTTTGTGTTGGCTCAGGGTAATCAGCAGGGGAAAGCCGCTGGTGATCGCCGCCACGGTGGAGCCGAGGCCCAGCGACACCAGGAGGATCGGCAAGGCACAGCACAGAAGGGTTCCGCTGGTTGTAAACAGCGCCAGCGCAGGCGCGAGCCGGTCTTTAGTGGATTCAATCATGGGACTCTCACTGGACACTTATCTGGGCTCGCGTGTAATGCTTCGATAGGTGAATCCCGAATCGTTGATCAGGGTTTTGACCCTGTCTTCTGAGAGTTCCACATCGTCTGCGGCATCAACAAAGACAATGCCCTTCTCCAGATCGATATCGATTTTTTCGACGCCATAGATCTGCTTGAACTGCTTCTCGATGCCATACGCGCAATAAGGGCAAGCCAAACCGTCCACACGAACCTGGTACTGCACACCGGCCGCCATTGCGAAGGGAGACAGTAAAACCCAAATTCCTAAAACCCCCATCATTTTAAAAAACATTTTTTTCATCTCGTTTCTCCTAGATCCTTACCTTAGAGGTGCCATTCCAGTTCCAGTTTGAAGCGGTAATCCGAGTCAAACTGGCTGCCGTTGAGGTCACTAGCGACAGGAATCTGAATGCCGGTTTTGACGGCAAAATTGCGCTTAGTCCACATCAGCCCGGGGGAGACGAACCATTCGGTTCCGCCGCTGTTGGCCAGGCCCGCGCCATTGAGTTCCGCGCGCTGGCTGTGCTCGCCATTCAGCTCCAGCATCCAGACGGTATCGGGTGCGGTGTAGGGCGTGGGTTCGAGCCTGATACCCACGACAAGATCGAGCAGCGTCTTGTCGCCTGCCCGCAAACCCTGGTCATTCTCCCCGTTGAAGCGGTGACGGATCGCCGCCCAGCGGTACCATTTCCGCCCTTCGTAGCCGTAGGTCAGCCCGGCAATCCAGTCGGTCGCGCCATTGCCCAACGCCGGGTCCTTGGTTTCATCACCATTGCTCAGATCAACACCCAGCAGCACTGCTGCGGATTCCTGCAAGGCCAGGGTATCCCGCCGCCAAAACCGATATTTAGAGGTAAGGGTCAGGTCACCGACTCCCGAGGAAGACTCGGTTTCATCGCTGATGCGCTTGTAGGGCAGCTCCGCACCGATCACCCAGTCACCGGTCAAACCGTATCTGAGCGCCACCGCCGCCTCATTTTCCGTTTCGCTGCCCGCTTCTTCACGGTCATACTCGACATGGATTTCATATCCCCCCTTGAACAGGGTATGGGGCCCCAGGCCAAATACGGGGTCGTGAGCCCATGCTTGCGAAGCAAGGAGTGAGGTCCCTGCCAATAGACCGATTGCCGTCCTTCGAATCATTGTCTAACTCTCCGTTTCTATCACCTTATTAGCCAGTTTAAGGCTTGGAGGTAACTCCAAGGCAAGCTTTTTTTACCAGTTGTTGTATTTCCAACCTTTTGGTGCCCCCTGCAACAACGGAACTTAAAAAAATCGGTTGTTTAGTAGGATTTAATGCCAATACCTGGTCCTCCCGGTAAGTGCCCGCGATGCAGAGGTGTTCATGCCTGATCGTGACCAAAACCGCTATTTCAAAGGAGCTGTGTGATGCCCCCTTACCGATCAGGACACCCGGAATCCGAGTTGACCGATCAGGGCTCGGAGCCTGTCGCGATCGATGGTATTCGGTCGATGGATCACGCGAATCTGTTTCACTTCGGCATCCCCTTCGACATGCTCAATACCGTTCTCTGTCTTCAGATAGCTCTCGATCGTCTCAACGCAGGCAGAGCAATGAATACCAGGGACGCAGAGGACGGTCTCCACCACCTCCTTGATCTCCTCTTTTCCTTGCGCCGTTGTCGCAGGCGTCGAAGGGAGCCCGGTGAAAGACGGCGAGCGATGCGGCCGCAGCAACCGGCCGCCGAAGGAGTTTGCCAGCACGGCGCTGACGCTCAGCGCCATGGCGATCATTGCCCAAGAGGGATGCACCCATCCTGTTGTTGCCAGCGGCACGCCTACGCCGTTGAACATGAACGCCAACCACAGGTTCTGGACCGTCTTGCGATAACTGGCGGCTCCGATGCTGTGTGCATCGAGGATGGCCCCTACCCGTTGGCCGATCATGATGATATCCGAGGATTCGATAGCGATATCGGTACCGGCACCGATGGCAGCGCCGACGTCGGCCTGCATCAACGCCGGAGCATCGTTGATGCCGTCGCCGACCATAAGGATGCGAGCACCCTCTGCCTGAAGTTTGCGCACCCGATCAGCCTTGTCTCGGGGCAGAACCTCGGCGTGGACCTCCTCGATCCCGATCTCTCGGGCCACGGCCTCCGCGGTACGGCGGTTATCGCCGGTCACCAACAGTGGGATCAGCCCCCGCGCTTTCATCGCCGTCACCGCCTCCTTGGCGTCCGGTTTGATGGCGTCGGCAATGCTGAGAATGCCCATCGCTTGGCCGTCGACGGCGATCATCACCGCCGTGTGTGCCTTAGCCTCATGAGCGGCAAGCAGCGATTCGGCATGATCGACCGGAATGCCATGCGAAGACAGGAAGCGCGCAGTGCCCACCAGAATCGCGCGATCATCCACCGTGGCTTCAACACCAGCGCCGGTACTTGAATTGAAGCGGATGCAAGGCGGTATGTCGATGGCGGCTTCCTCGGCAGCGATCACGATAGCGCGCCCGAGAGGGTGTTCGGACGGCATTTCGGCCGCCGCCGCAAGCCGTAGCAGGCGGTTCTCGGAAAATCCGTTCAGTGCTTCGATCTGGATTAGCTTGGGTTTGCCTTCGGTGAGGGTGCCCGTCTTATCGAGCATGACGTGGGTGATGTCCTTGAGTGTTTGGAACGCTTCGCCAGAACGTACCAAGATGCCCCGTTCGGCAGCCATGCCGCCGCCGCGGATCAATGCCAGCGGCGTCGCCATGCCGAGGGAGCAAGGATATCCCATGACCAGGACCGTGACCGCGGCGTAGATGGCCCGTACCCAGTGCGGCTGGTCGCTCCAAGCCTCCGGTGCCATCGCCCAGAACAGCAAAGCGCCCAGGGAAATCAGCAGGACCGCCGGAACATAATGCTTGAGCACCCGGTCGACGACCACAATGATCCCAGGCTTCATCGCCTTGGCTTCCTCGACATGGCGGGCGACTTGACGCAGGAAGCTGTCTTCGCCGATACGGGTCACCTCGACGAGCAATGCGCCCGTCTGATTGATACTGCCGCCGATCACTTCATCACCCGTTGCCTTTTCAACAGGGATCGGTTCCCCGGTCACCAGGGATTCGTCGATGGCACTATGGCCTTCGACCACCCGGCCGTCGACAGGAACCCGTTCGCCGGGGCGGATGCGTACCCGATCGTCAACCGCAACCGCTTCGATGTCGATCTCCCGCTCCACACCATCGCGCACCACCCGCGCCGTTGGCGGCTGCATATCGAGTAGCTTACGCACGCTCTGCGATGCTTTCGTTCTCACCTTGTAGGAGATAAAACCGGACAGCAGATGGTAGGCGGTGAGGAAAACCACGACGCCGAAGAAATCAACCGCCGGGAAGCCGACGAACCCGTACCAATCGAGAAATGGGAGCGGCGCGCCCAGGACGCCGCCGATATAAGCACCGATGGCACCGACGCTGAGCAGCACATGCTGATTGGTGATGCCGCGCCGGGCAGCGCCCCAAGCCATGCGGATGATGCGACGCCCGTTCCAGCAGAAAACGAAGGTGGCAATTCCCCAAGCGCTCCAGGCGTGCCAGTTCTGCATCTGCCAGAGGTCGAGCCACATGGCCGACATGGAGAGGAACAGCGTGATCGCGGCCGTTGCCGCGAAGGCCAAGTCCACCTGTTCGCGCCGTTCTTCCCGTTCCTGCTCTTCGAAGGCTTCGGCCTTGCGCGGATCCCGGATGCTGAAACCGAGGGCACGCAGGGTGTCTTTGACGGCGGAGGGAACCCCGTCGTCCACGGCGCGGTAACGGATCAGCGCTTCTTCATGGGCGAGCGAGACATGCACTTCCTTGACACCGCTTTCCCGCCTTAATGCCTTCTCGATAGCATTAGCGCAAAACGAGCAACTCATGCCGCCGATCTTAAGCTGCACGGTAGCAAGAGCGTCCATGGATCCGGCCTGATTGTTTGAAGTGGATGAAATCTTGCTCATGGGGCGGCTCCTTTACTTGAGAGTCTGCAACCGACCTTCCGGCAGGAAAACGTCGGAACGTTCTTGACTGCGCAGGGCCAGCATGTCGGTTAAAAAGATGGCCTCCGCAGTCCGGAACAGCGGATCGGTTACTCGCCACTGGCCGTCCTCGTAGGCGACTTTCGAGACGAATACCGCCGCAACGCCACGTTCCTCAGAAGACGGCAGCAGGGGATGGGCGAAACTGGCTGGTGAGGCCGTTTCCAGATAGGCCTTGCTAACCAGAGGCAAAGGACTCGCACGCAGTAATCCGGATCGGATCACAGCGTTTTCGAAAAATCGCGGATAGAACTCCCGAGCTTGCACCGCCAGCGTTTTTGGTCCGCGCCACCGCATGGCATTCAGGGCAGCGACCACTGCGCCGGTCAGCCGAGGGGTGTAAATGATCGATAAAGCATTGCGGCTCGTTCTGAACACGCCAAGGTCTTCGTCCCATAGCGGCACCACCGAAGACCGAAAGATGTCGGCGGCCGCTTTTGCGTAGGCCGGTTCCTCAAGTAGGCGAGCGGCTTCAATGAGACCATAGACGGCTAGGGCTCGATCCTCGAGTCCCGTTGCTTCACTGCTTCGCAAAATATCGGCATATTGGCGCACCAGATTGACCGCTTGGTCCCGTTTTTCATCGCTTTCGGTGATCAATGCATAGCGGCCCAGGGCTGCCACGGCAATGGCTGAGTCGGCGGCTGTTTGTGGCGGCAGTTTCACCACCGCCTCCAGCGAGAGATCGGCCAGGGAGCGATAGGTGTCCGCCTTGACCAGGTCACGATAGGCTTGATGCCAGTAATCGTCACGCGGGCTGGTGGCGGCCAGAATCAGATTGGATACCGCCCACAACCCCGCCGCCTGATCTCGCGGCTTGGGATCGAGAAACAGGTTCTCCGGTGTCCGTGCCGCAAACAGCCCCTGTGCATTGCGCAGTTTCTTTTCCAGAAGCCGCGCTTGGACCCTTGCCTGGGGGATCATCATCAACCCAGCTAGCTTGTTTTCCGGCAGATCGTGGTATTGCAGATGGAACTCCGGGCTGGAGATCTTTATCAGTGTCCACGCTTGTGCCCCGGGGTCGAGGGTTCGGTCGAAGGAAGCCGGATCCCAACGGAGCGTTGCCGGTTGCGAATAATCAGGCGCTGTTTCGAACTGCGGCAAAGCGGCGGCATAGATGGGGCCGACGACCGCCATGTCCGGCATGGGTGGTCGGGTAACGTAGCCTGCGCGTCGTAACCAGTTATCGCGCTCATAAGGCGAGATGATCAGGGGGTCGCCTAGGCCCGAAAACATGATGGCGTTGGCGAGGTTGGAAAGGGCCGCGAAGTAGGTGGCGGCACCGACCGTGTTGGGATCGTAATGGAACGCTGTCGCTGTCTCCGCTCGCGCCGGGGTGGTTAACAGGCTTCCGACAAGCGCGGCTGCTATACCCAATCGTGATACGGTGAGTGAGGATGTTTTGCTCATATCCAGTTCTCCTTAGTATTTTCCTTTATGCCCTATTCTTCAAATCAGATACTGAAGTGGCGGGATGAGTCCCAGGTAAACTGTACCTTGGTAGAGAAAGTAGAATGCGGCGACGAATAGGAGGACACCGCAGGTCTTTTCGACCGTTGGAATCCAGGGCGTGATCCGCCGCACTGTTATCAGCATGCCGGCCATCGTCCCGACCAGCAGTAGCGGCAACCCGCGCATCAGTCCGAAGATGAACAATAGCAACGCGCCCAGCCAGGGTACGCCGGTCGCTGCGGCGGCTCCGAGAATGGGCAAAATCATCGGCGTGCAGGCCGGACAGGTCGACAGGCCGAAGGGGATGCCCAGGGCATAGGCGGCGGTGAATGAGTCGGCTTTGCGCAAGGTCGGTCTGAGCACGGGAATGCGAATACGAATCTTGCGTACGAGGGCCAGGCCGAACACCGCGAGCAGGGCGGCGAGAAATAAATTGGTCAGGGCCAGATAGCTGCTTAGGGCGCGGACGACCCCATCTCCCAGGAAACCGAAGAGGGCACCGAGGGCCGCATCGACGGTCGCCATGCCAAGTACGAAGCCGGCCGATAGCCGCAGTCCTCGGCTTTTATCGGATCCGATACTATCTTCCTTTCTTATGGCGGGAGTCCCGGCGTAACCGATGACTACCGAGTAGAGTGGCAGTGAACTCGGGGCCACGCCCATAATCAGTCCGGCGAAGGCCACCAACGCGTACGCGAGCGGTGAGGTGGCAGAGATCTGGTCGAACCAGGAGCTTAGATCAAGCATTTGTCTATTTATCCTTTTTATTACTTCCAAACTGTTTCATCGGGCTAAGCGTCGTGCCAATGCCCATACAAGCAGGGACACCATGACGGCTGCCGAACCTGCGGCAACCCAAATCGTCCATGGCCAAGTTAGGACCTGATCCCCAATGACGCTCATGAGTATGGTCAGCGGCAGAATGCCGAGACCGGTGGTCCAACTGAAAGTCCACCAGGAAATGTTTGTGAGGCCTGCCGCGTAATTAATGACGTTGAACGATATGATGGGAACCAGTCGGGCTATCAATAGCGCCCCACTGCCCTGTTTATCTGTCCACTCGTCCAACCTGTCCCGATGCTTGCGTGGAACCATTTTCAGAACAAATGGCCGCCCTAGAGCGCGTGAAAGCCCAAACGCCAGATAGGCCCCGAGCATGGCACCGATCCAGGTGACAACCATTCCCCAAAGGGGACCAAAAAGCATGCCATTCGCTACTGCAAGGAGTTCTGCGGGGATCGGCACGAAGGAGTGAAGGATCATTAAGAGGATGGAGGCGGTCACTGCCCAACGGCCCCAGGATTCGATAAACAGCTCCATCCCGTCGACGGAAAAATCGAAGCCGTCTAAGGACGCGTCGGTCATCAGTACATAGCCGCCATACGCCAGGAGGCTCAACACCAGCAGTCCTGTCAGAATACTTCCGGTTTTCTTCATAGGTTTACTGGGCAGTGTTTCATGGGTTAGCTTTCTTTGGATGTTGTCTGCCGCACTTCGGATCACTATCGAACGCCTTTCAATGTCATTAATCTATTGAAGAGCTTAAATGCTGGACTTAACTCCAGGTCAAGATCTTTTTGATAGTTTTTTTCATCTATCCTTTTGGGGCTCCATTACTGCCGAGTAAGAAGCCAGACAAAACAGCATTAATAGGGGCTTTTAGCATATTTAGAGGATCTATTATTAGCGAAGTGTTTCTATGGGTGGCTAATGAGTTTGTTTTTGCTCAAAGCGTTTATATCCAGCGGCAATTCATCCGGCGTGCTCGGAAGTAACCCCGCCCAGCAGCGTTTAATATTTCCTGAATCCGTGACTTACTTTGTTGCTGGGTACAGCCGGAGACTGTTCGCCTGAATTTCTCCAGCTTTGCTTTTTAAAAACAATGATTACCCGCAGAGCGTGGAGTATGATAAAGGCCGCCATAGGGGCTAAACATCAGAGTCCCACCAACGTACCTGTTCTTAACGCTTATCTTCTGCTTCTTGATTCCGGAATTATTCTCGGATCATCTGCTTATCCAACCCCACTCTAGTGACGCAATAGCCGCACGCCGCAAAATGGGGCTCAAAAGTTACCCCTTGACTGAATATAATCCCTGAAGATCCGGATCGATCGAGCCTATTTGTGTCTCACCGCCAGAGGCGGTGGTTTACCGAGATGTAATTAATTCTCAGAATTCTATTTATTTGGCATACTATGTTGTCACATTTACAGTCATAAACGAGACAGTTGGAAGTCCGATTTCTCCATGAGCGCTGAACACGAGACCGCATACCCTCGACTCAAATCCGACCCGACTAAAATCGAGCTGGCGGAAATTTACACGCCGTCGTCGGACGAGCTCGAATTCGCCCGACGACATTCCAATACTCAACCGGAGTGCTTGGCGTTACTCATTCACTTAAAGACCGTTCAACGGCTCGGCTACTTTTCAAAGTCATCAGAAATACCGACTATTATCCGGTCGCACATTGCGGGCCATGCCCACCTCAAGGGCGCAGGCAAGACCAAGCTTCGCGAACTGGACCGAACGGGCACGCGTCATCGGTTACGCAAACTGGTTCGAACCCGCCTCAATATCACGGCGTTCGAGACCGGCGGCGCGGCGGTGGTAGCACTAGCCGCTGCTACGGCGGCCCAAACCATGCAAGAGTTGACCGACATTATTAATGTGGTCATTGAGGAGTTGGTGCGTCAGCGATTTGAATTGCCGGGGTTCTCTACACTGCAACGCGCAGCCCGCTTTGCTCGCACCAATGCCAACACGAACATCTACGAAACGATAGCAGACCAATTGAGCGCTGAGACTAAACGCACCATGGATCGGCTATTAACCGTTGACACCGGAGCTTCGGATAGTGGATGGCAACGCCTGAAACGTGAACCGAAGAAACCAACCAATAAGGAAGTTAAGGCCTGTCTGGATCACTTGGCATGGCTGAATTCCTGGGTCAAAGAACTGCCCGATGTGCATTTCGTTCCCGCTCCCAAATGGCGACAGTTTGTATTGGAAGCTCGATCCTTCGACGCAGCGAGCTTGAAGCGAATGAAGACAGTGAAACGATACGCGCTTATCGTGATGCTGATTCATGCTCAGTTACGGCGCTCAATGGATGATGCCGTGACCATCCTGAGCCGAAAAATAGCGTCGTTGCACAACAATGCGAAACAGCGATTGGAAAACTTTCACCTGCAACGCGCCAAGAAGATCGATAATCTGATCGCCCAGTTTCGCGATGTACTCTGCGCTTTCAATGATGAGAGTTCGGATACCGAGCGGATTGAGGGGATCAGCCGTGCTCTTAAAGATGATTCGAAACACCTCGTGGCGGAGTGTGATGCCCATATGACATATGCGGGTGATAACTACATCCCGTTCATGATGGGGTCATTCCAGGCGATGCGCCCACTGTTACTTAACTGCCTTGAATTATTGAATGTACAATCATCATCCAACGATCAATCCCTCGTCGAGGTGTGCCGGTTCGTGCTTAACTATCGGCATAGCCGTCGATCCATGTTGTCGGTACCTAAGGACCTTCCGCTGCACTGGCTGTCGGAAAAGTGGCGCAAGGTCATAACCGGTACACCTTCCACGACCACACCCGTCAAAGAAATCAATCGCAAGTATTTTGAAATGTGCGTACTGACTCAGGTCGCAACGGAACTGAAGAGCGGTGACCTGTTTATTGAGCACAGCGAGGATCACAGTGATTACCGTGACCAGCTTATCGACTGGTCAGAGTACGAAGAAAAAGTCGGCGAATACGGAGCATTGCTTGATCTGCCGCAGAATCCCAAAGAGTTCGTGGCAAAGCTTAAACGCGAGCTTGCTGAGACGGCAGAAGCGGTTGATCAACAGTTTCCGGAAAACGAAGACATTGATATCAACAATAACGGACTTGTCATACACAAGCATGAAAGAACCGCCCCGCCTGTCGCACTGAAGCTGCTCGACAAGGCGATCATGGAACGGCTTCCTGAAAAAAACATCCTTGACCTGCTGGTTGAGGCTGAGCACTGGTTGGATCTGCATACAAAGTTCCGTCCCATTTCCGGCTTCGAGTCGAAACTTGATGACCCGCGAAAGCGCTTCATTACAACGCTGTTCTGTTATGGGTGCAACCTTGGACCGACGCAGACAGCTCGTTCGGTCAAAGAGCTGAGCCGCAAGCAAATAGCGTGGTTAAACTTGCATCATGTTACCGAGGAGCGACTCGATAAGGCTACAGAAGCTATTATCAACGCCTATAATAGGTTCCGACTGCCAAAATATTGGGGCTCCGGAAAACATGCTTCGGCGGATGGCACCAAGTGGAACCTATATGAGCAGAACCTGCTCTCGGAATACCATATCCGATACGGGGGCTATGGTGGAATCGGTTATTACCACGTCTCAGACATGTACATCGCGCTGTTTAGCCATTTCATCCCCTGTGGAGTCTACGAGGCAATCTATATTCTGGACGGTCTGATGAAGAACGAGTCAGACATTCAACCGGATACGTTGCATGGCGACACTCATGCGCAGAGCGCGCCCGTCTTCGGCCTGGCGCATCTACTAGGCATCAATCTCATGCCAAGGATCCGGAAACCAAAGAAACTGGTTTTCTATCGCCCAGAACGCGACATACGCTACAAACACATCAACAAGCTCTTCGGTGAAACCATTAATTGGGATCTGATTGAGACCCACGTACCTGATATGCTCCGTATTGCTCTATCAATAAAGGCGGGCAAAATAACGCCGTCGACTATTCTCAGGCGTCTGGGCACAAAGAGTCAAAAGAACAAACTTTATTTCGCCTTTCGCGAGTTAGGGAGAGTCGTACGAACACGGTTTCTTCTTAAATACATCGGGGATGTGGATATCCGTAAGATGGTGCAGTCCGCTACCAACAAAAGCGAGGAATTCAATCAGTTTGCTCAGTGGTTGTTATTCGGCGGGGAAGGAGTGATCGCAGAAAACGTGCGTCACGAGCAACGCAAGATTATTAAGTACAATCATCTGGTGGCTAACTTGGTGATCTTACACAACGTTAACGGTATGACCACAATACTAAATGAACTGAAGCGAGAAGGATTCGAGATGACAGAAGAGCTTGTTGCGGGGCTGGCACCGTACCGTACAAGCCATTTAAACCGATTCGGGGATTATTCGCTGGACCTTAGCCGGGATGTCGACCCTATGAATTTACAGACTACTTTTCTACAGTAAAACAATAGATTACCGTCGATTCTGGCCAATTTCGTCAGAATCCCGGCCGGACCTCATAAAGAAGCGGCTTTACGATCACAATCTTTGGAAACCGCCAAGGCCGCACTGAAAGCAGCCCAAGACAAGGTGATGCTCCTAACCGACGAAAACAAGGTAATCCTTCAGGAAAAGGCAGTCATACAGGGACAATTTAAGCAGCTACAGTCGTCGCTTTGACCCCGAAATTGTACTGCGCAAATAGGTTGCATTACCTGCGATCTGCGTAATTGTTGTTTTTCAAGTAGGCAGGCCAATGATATTCACCAGTTCGATAGACAATACGCGGCAGAAGATTGTCTATATATCTTTTTATTATCAATAGGTTATATGCGAAGTGGCTAAATTCAACGCTTTTACCGGCCGGACCTCTATTAGTAAGCACAGGCCGTCATGCTAATACTAGCACACTAAATCTTGATGTAGTTGGTGTAGATACAGAGAATAA
>CAKZQF010000085.1 GCA_937139475.1 uncultured Gammaproteobacteria bacterium
GCAGGGATTGGTAAGGTGCTTTCACTGATATCGCGATCAGACAGCAAGATAATTACCGCACCGTCACGAGAAGCTTGCTCAGCCTTATCACACAGTTCAAGAATTGCTTGCTCTAAGCCAATCGATGGATTGTAGTTCATCGATAATTCGGTGGTTGAGTAGTGTGCTTCGTCAAGTTCTTTTAGTTGCTCTAAGTCACTATAAACAAGTACCGGCGATTTAAATAGAATACGGTTAGCGTGGCCCAGGGTTTCTTTAAATAGGTTTTGCTCAGATCCAATACAGGTCGCTAGCGACATCGTGTGTGCTTCACGCAGTGGGTCGATCGCTGGGTTTGTTACCTGTGCAAATTTTTGGCGGAAATAATCAAAAACACTACGCTGGCGTTGAGATAAAACAGCCATAGGAGCGTCATCACCCATAGAGGCGGTGACTTCTTGCCCGTTGCGTGCCATTACATTAATGACGTCATGAATTTCTTCTTTGCTGTAATTGAACTGTTTATGGTAAACCGCTAAAGCGTCATCATCTAAACTACGATGACCTGAGTTTGATTCCTCTCGCTCTGAAAATGGAACAAGACGACGTGAGTTATTTTCCAACCATTCTTTATATGGGTGGCGATTTTTCAATACATTATCGATTTCAAAAGTAGGCTTTATCTTGCCAGAGTAGGTATCAATAACGAGTAATTCACCTGGTCCAACACGGCCTTTTTCAGAGACTTCATCAGCAGCGTAATCCCAAATGCCAATTTCAGAAGCCAGGGTAATGATGCGATCGTTTGTGACCACATAACGAGCAGGACGTAGACCATTACGGTCAACCGCACAAGCGGCATAACGACCATTGGTCATTACTACACCGGCAGGTCCATCCCAAGGCTCCATGTGCATAGAGTTAAAGTCATAAAAAGCACGTAACTCATCATCCATGATTGGATTTTGTTGCCATGCTGGCGGAATAAGCATACGCATTGAACGATATAAATCCATGCCGCCCATTAACAATAATTCCAGCATGTTATCAAGTGATGATGAATCTGAACCGCTTTCACTAACAAACGGCGCTGCATCTTGCAGATCGCCAATGAGTGGCGTTTGGAACTTGTATGAACGAGCTTTCGCCCACTGGCGGTTACCCGCGATGGTATTGATTTCACCATTGTGTGCCAAAAACCTAAATGGTTGTGCAAGCGGCCACTTTGGTGAAGTGTTAGTAGAGAAACGCTGATGAAATAAACAAATTGAACTTTGCGTACGTAAATCAGCTAAGTCTAAATAAAAATTTGGCAAATCTACTGGCTTTACAAGGCCTTTATAGATGGTAACCATTGACGATAGGCTCGCTATATAAAACTCGCTATCTTCGGTAATGCGCTTTTCTGCACGGCGGCGTGCCATATAAAGGCGGCGCTCAATATCGCGACTTAACCAGCCGGCTGGCGCGTTAACAAATACTTGTTCAATCTGGGGCAGTTCGTCCAGCGCGATAGGACCAAGTACGTCTTTATTTACTGGTACTTCACGCCAGCCAACAACGCCCATCGTCTCTTTTTCAAGTTCTTGCTGAAGGATTTCACGGCTCTGTTGAGCCAATACCGGATCAGTATTTAAGAAACACATACCTACGGCATATTTCTTAGAAAGCGACCACTTATTTTCTTTAGCAACGGCCTGGAATAATGCATCTGGTGATTGCATTAATAAACCACAACCATCACCGGTGATACCGTCTGACGAAATACCGCCACGATGTTGCATGCGATCGAGACCTTCGATCGCTGTACGAATAATTTTGTGACTCGGGTTACCGTCCATCTGGGCGATTAGTCCGAAGCCACAATTGTCTTTTTCAAATAAAGGACTGGTTAGAGCCATAATTGCTACCTCTAAAAAACTTGTTTATGCAAATGCTATGCAAAAAGGTAGTTGGGCCCACTACTGCGCAATAGCTAATATTTTTACAAATGATGGCTAAAATTATCGTGAAAGTTTACCAAAGTCAATCAGCCAAAAGAATAATATAGGTGAGAAATAACGCCGCGCTTTAACCTGTTGTTTTGTATTGTGTTATTTGTCTACTTTAAATGAGAGTTATTGTTATTTGAGCTGTGTTTACGCCAGCGTAAAGCTATAGGGAGGAAATTAATTCTTGTAACTTTATTACATTTAAAAGCTTACGTTGGCGTAATGTTAACAATTTGTTTCTTATTTGTGCGGGTGTTTTTATTTGCTATTTAAATGGGTGTTTAAATAAATATACAACTTTAACTGCATAAAAATTCTTGGTGTGGTGTTTTTTTGTTGCTCGAGAAAAGATTTGTACGCGATAGTATAGAGGGGAGGGGAACTAAACGATTGCCAAGCCCTTAATTTGAATCAAGGGCTTGAGGGGCTTGAGGGGGCTTATGGGCGATATCCGTCTTTTACGCCTTTTACTGCGACAGCTACTGCATCATGTGCATGTAGTGATTCATAGTGATTAATGCGTACCCAGTAGTCTGGATAATCTTGTTGGTTCAGGCTGTGCTTTACCTTGCGTACTGCATCTTCACAAAACATCAAGTTGGCTGCGTTTAGTCGCGCAAACTCTTGTTCATCTTCACGTTTCACGGCCGCCTGTACCGGGGTTTTCATTGTTTCTTCTATTAAGTCAAGTAATTGCTTTATTTGGAAATCTTGCTCTGTTTCATCAAGTACTACCTTGATTTGAGCAACGCTGCGCTGGCTGTGTGGGGTGGCGACAATTCCTGCGCTTGTGCCAAGCCATGCCATAACGTCATCTTTATCTAGTTCTTGCTCATCATCAAATGATTGGTTAAATGCTTGCTGAATTAATTGGCGTGACAGCGCAGCAGAACAAGGGCAAGTAGAAGAGTAAGGCACTTCTATACTAAGTTCTGTAACAATTTGATTGCCTTTGGTCGTTGCTTTGATCGTTACAGGGTATGCTTTCCAACCTTGCTTTTTACTTAATAAAGAAGCACGGCGAAGGTGATAATCAAAACTAAAACTAAGTTGCGCTTGGTCACTGATATCATCATGGGAAACAATAAAATCGCTTAGTACATTAGTCAATGTTGCTGGGGACAGCGATTCTTGTGTTGATAACTGATCCAAACGCAAATAAAGACGTGACATATGAATGCCTTTTGCTTGAGGCACAACCACATTAACAAAGGCTTCAATTTTTGCTGATACTCTTTGTGGCGCTTCGTCTGCAGAATTTAACATTATTGGCATTTCAATATGGCTCATTCCGACCCAATCTATGTTGCCTTCGGTTTGAGCAGGTGAATTGCTGGCAATATCTGGCATCTGGTGGGGCATTTAATACAACTCCAACGTAAATAATTTGAGAGTGATTAGCTAATCGCTAATACGAATCAATTTGTAAATTTGGCCGCATTGTAGCATGTTATTAACACGAAGAACCATTGAGGAAAGGCGCAATTATGCCTCTCTAGTAATATTTCATTACTAATAAGTGCGTGGTGCTATAAATGGATGGGTTTATTTGCTATAAATGTTAGTAAGATTGTGTAAAGCAAGCGACTTTTTATTTTCTTTATTAAGGATAGACTCTAAATGAAAAGGAATTCCCTGTTAAATTTAGCTCTTTGTCTCTGGTTCACATTATATTGTTTCGGTGTTCAGGCCAAAGAAGCATCCTTTGATTTGATGATGACAGGGAGTGAATTACAGTTTTGTCGAAGCACAATGCTCAGTCAATGTAATCCCGAGAGTATCTCCCAGTTCTCTAAAGATGCAACTCGTCAAAGTAAACTTTTCAAGCTATCTATGGACAAGGTCAATAAAGCGATGAGCGCTCAATTATGGCACTCTTCTCGTCAAGTTCTTCGCTATGAACTTAATATCTTTTTAACTGAGCTCGCTAAAAAGATTGGTACAACTACGATGAGCTATGAGCAATTAGTTAATCGCTGGAAAACACTGATCATAAAACAAGGTAGTAGTAACTACAGCGGGCATTCATTATTTTTGCGCTTAAATAAGATCGAACATGATATGTTGTTTGATTTTTTAGAGGTGGCACAGTTAGATAGCTTTGGCCGTACGCTAAAAGAACAAGTTGTTGTTGATGACCCCAAGTTCCCCAATAGTATAAAGCTTGGAAAAACAATCGTTGAACAGGCTCGATTAGTTAATAGCAACAAGACGCCTAAAATCTTACTCGTTACCGCAGGCACTCGAGATGGTTTTTCTGATGTTAATGCTTACAAAGCCTTTTTTGATGCACTTGGCGCAACAACAAGTTGGTTGCCGGTTGATAGGGCAATCAATACCTTACAGGTTGATAAAGCCAATTGTTCATTATTAGAAAAGTATCGAGAGAAGTTTTTAAACAGTTATCAGCGAACCAATATCCATCAAGAGTTAGTTGCTTTGCAGTATCAGTATTGCGATGAACCCGAAAAAATAAGCCAAGCTATAAAACAGGCTGACGGGCTAGTATTTATTGGAGACTCACCTAAGTTATTGCGTGATAGTTTTATTATTCATGACAAAGTTATTAGTTCGCCACTACGCTTAATTAAGCAACAAGTTAATCAAAATAAATTATTTATTGCCGCATTAGGTGACGTAAGCCGAGCAATGGTTGGTTACAAGAATAAGCAACCGATTATTATAAGTGGTGGTAGTGAAAACGTCATGGCGTTTGGGGCGAGCCAAGCGGCCTTGACCAAAACATATTGTCAGGGCGCATTTATCTGTAAACCCAAGGCAACTATATACAGTCAAGGAGGAATTGGCTTATTTGACTTTGCCCTTGTCGATACTAATTTCTCTAAACGCGGACGCTTTGCTAGACTAGCGAATGTTGCAATGGATGCTGAGCACGAGTTTGGGCTAGGGCTTGACCAAGACACTGCTCTGTTAGTAGCCAAAGAGGCTAACGGTTACATAATGCAAGTGAGTGGGCTTTCCGGGGTATCGCTATTACAGCGCCAACTTGATAAGCCTAAGAGTAGCACCCATGAGCTGAATGACATTAAGGTTAGCTACTTTACACCGGGGGATATATTGAAAGTGTCCGGCAGCATGATTGAGGTTGAATACCCGAAATGGAAGCCTTCAATAACCTCATTTTTAAATCAACCTCAAGATTATAATAATCTATTATTTAGTGATAATTTTTATCGCTTTGCTCAGCAGGCGTGTTTGATTAAAGAGACATTGTGGTCTGGTTTTGCTGGGCGCAAAAAAGAATATCGAGTGTCACTGGAAAAATCTGAACAAACACAGCTTAAAATGGGTGGTTTAAAAGTCGATTCAGGCTTCAAGTTATATTGTTCATTCCATGCCTTAACGCTCAATTTAACACGGCGTTAATAAAGCTAATATTTGATTTAGATCGCTATTGTGAGCCTTGGTTTCATTTATTTACAATGCTAAGATCTGTTTTTAATTTAACATTAGACAATGTTGGTTTAAGAGAGTGTTTACCGAAGGCATTGAGTTGATTTTGGTGATTTTAATTAAAGAACACGCTAAAACGAAATATTGAATAGCAAGGGTAGTAATGGACGTCAAAAGCAATTTAGAAGCAACGATGGTGCTTGACCTAGATATTTTGAATCAATATACACAAGCGATCGGTGGCAAAGTGCTGTTGGGCAGTGTAGATATTTTTTCTCAGCAATATCCACAGTACCTGGCCGAATTAGTGGCGTTTCAAGAAGCGGGTGATTTGATTTCGGTTGCTGCGCAAGGTCATAAGATGAAAGGTGCCGCTGGAGCCATTGGCTTAGCTCGATTAGGTGAGTGGGCTCAATATATCCAGCACAGTGAAGCGGCTGACTGGCATGAGCATTTTCCTAAGTTTATTGAAAAAATCGCGCAGTGTTATCAACAAGATATAGATACGTTACGGAACTACTTAGAAAGCGTTTAAACTGTGTTGACTTGCAATAAAAAGGCCTCAAATCTGTGAGGCCTTTTTTTATGCTTGCTATCCCTTGAAGAGGATAGCAGCTCGGGGGCTACTAGGCGCTATTCGCTTTCTTGCTCTCCGCAGAAACGATAGCCTTCACCATGAATTGTTGTGATAATTTCACTACTTTCTGGGTGAGATTCAAAATGCTTACGAATGCGGCGAATTGTTACATCAACTGTGCGGTCATGAGGTTTTAGTTCACGCCCAGTCATTTTCATTAACAAGTCGCTACGAGTTAGGATTTTTCCTGGGTTTTCCAAGAATTCAATCATCGCTCTGAATTCACTACGTGGTAGCTTGAATTGTTGCTGAGTAGGGCTGATTAATGAACGAGAGTTCACTTCAAGGCGCCAGCCATTGAACTTGTATAGCTCGACGGTGCTTGGGGCTTTTTCTTCATTGCTGCCACGAATACGGCCAAGTAAATTACGTGCACGAATGGTTAATTCGCGTGGATTAAAAGGCTTAGTAATATAGTCATCAGCGCCAATCTCAAGACCTAAAATCTTGTCGACTTCATTGTCCCTGCCAGTAAGGAAAATTAGCGCTATATCATCTTTTTCACGCACTTCACGCGCTAACAATAGGCCATTTTTACCTGGAAGGTTGATATCCATAATGATTAACGAGATAGGCTCTTGCTTTAATAAACGGTTCATTTCATCGCCGTCATTAGCTTCATGAACAACATAACCTTCAGCTTCAAAAATTGAGCGTAGTGTATTACGGGTCACTAATTCATCTTCGACGATTAAAATGTGAGGGCTTTGCATGCTGTATACCTAATTAGTTATCGTTGTCTTTGTAAGTTTAATTCATAATCAACTGAAATGTTAAATTACAGTAATAAAACTTATCTAAATTATTAAATTATCAAAATAAACATTTGATTATAGCGAGACTTATTTAACACATCTATGGGCTTGAAATATAAGACTTGTTAAAATGGCTTTAGTTCATCGTTTAATAACCTGTTTATCTATCGTAGCGAAGGATAAAGTATCCAATATGTACTGCTACTAAATAAGCGGCGTGATTGTAAACGGTTTATGATATTTTAACAATAAACACAAAAGACTTATGAAATATCAATTCAATAACAAATTGTGGCTAATCTATCAAAATACTTATTTTGATATGCCTAAGTTACCGAATTTAAAGAAAAACTTATGTGTGATAACGGCATGTAACCCTTTTGGTACAACGCTTTCTAACGAACAAAATATTTATCGAAATAGCGAACTAGCGCACGATTTAGATGCAATGGCAAATGATGTGATTGAATTATCGGCGGGCAATATAGATTTTAGTTATTGTGAAACGAGCTTTATTTTTGAATGCGATAAAGAGCAGGCTGTTGAATTGGGGAAAAAGTGGCAGCAAAATGCAATTTTTTGGATTGAACAAGGTACCCTATATCTTATTGCCTGTCGGCCTATTGATGGCAAAACTCCTGAGTCGGTCTGTCTTGGTGCATTTCTCGAACGCACCAAGATAAAGTAAGGAGTTTGTTTTAGGTCTTTGCAGAAAGAATTTTAAATTTGCTATTTGAGATAATCGTTTCAGTTTTTGCAAAATGGCTCATCAAAATGGGCTCATAACGTAGGAAACTGTTGGCAACAATGCGCAGCTGTCCGCCATCCATTAACTGATCAGGCGCTTGCGACATAAATTGCTCGGGCACTTTATAATCAGTCTTTATGCCTGTATGAAACGGCGGGTTGGACACAATGGTGGCAAACTTGCCACGGGTGTTACTAAAGCCATCTGAAGGATAGACTTTTGCCTCTACATCGTTTGCGGCTAACGTAAGCTTTGCGGACTCAATTGCCAGGGCATCGATATCGACAAGCTCCAACGGAATACCGGGGCGTTTAAGGCCAATGTAAGTGCCAATAACGCCACAGCCACAACCAAAATCTAGCGTGCGCTTCATTTTTAAATGGCCAAGGTTCTCAAGCAACAGTTTGGTGCCTAAATCAAGTTCGCCGTGGCTAAATACGCCAGGTAGAGAGACAATATTGATTTTTCTATCCACCGCATCAATTTGGTATTGCTTGAGCCATAGGGCTTTGTTAAATGCCGGTGCTGGTGTGGTATAAGTTGCACAATACAAGCCACAGTGTCTTGCTGAATCGACTTTTACTGGTTTATCACAAAAGTCACTTATTTGCTTAGCTGCCGACTTTACTCCCCCTTTATTATCACCTACCAAATAAACTTCTGCATCTGGCTCTAGGTGAGGAAGTAGGTTAGCTAAGAAGTATTGGGCGCGTAGCTTGGATTTTGGCCAATAAAGAATGAGTTGCTGCCAAGGTTGTGACTTAGTGTTTTCAAAGTAAGCACCATATTGTATTTCTACTTTATCGCTACTAACTGCCTTTGCTACGAACTGATGATTATGAAAATCTAGCCCAAATGCTGTTACTTGATTTGCACCTGCGTCGATAAGTTCGTTAATTAAATTATCATCACTAAATCCGGCGACTAACACGCGCTTATCATTAAATAATTCAAGATTACGGGTTAGCACTTGGCTAGGGTTTGATAGTGTTGCCATGAAACGCTCTAAGATAGGTAGTGGATTGGCGCAATTATAACAGGCTCCGCGAGGAAAGCGCAGCCTGTTTTCTAATAGGAAAGTAAACTACTTACCTAACAACTTGAAGATACGTTTTGCTATATCGGTATTGTCCAGTTGGCCTGCAAATAACTCACTGCCTGGACCAAATGCAAAGACAGGAACATCAACACCAGTATGGCCACTGGTAGTCCACCCGGTATTTGTTCGTACATCAATCACTTTCTTTAACGCGACATAAAGTGCCTTTTTACCTTCACGGTGAGCGGCGGTTAATGTAGTAACCTCTTCTTTATTTAATTCGAAACCTAGTTGGCCACTGATGACCGCCGCATCGAAACCATTTTTAACTTGTTTTCCAGCAATTGATTGCGGTGACGCGCTAAGGTTTTTAATAAATTCTGGGCGCCATGCATACTCTCCATTCGCTGCGATAGTGAAACCTCCAGTGGAGTGATCTGCGGTCATAACAACAAGTGTATCAGGGTGTTTTGCAACGTAATCTTTTAACCACTGCACGGTTACGGCAAGGTCGTCCATTTCAGACATCGCCACCGCAATATCATTACTATGGCCACCCCAGTCAACCTGTGAGCCCTCAATCAGCATAAAAAAGCCATTATCGTTGTTATCGAGGCGGTCAATTGCAGCCGTTGCCATACTCTTAAGGCGTTGCGGTTGTTTGTCATCAAGAGCCCAAGGCAGCCCTTTATCTGCGAATAGGCCAAGGACTTTGTCATTGTTAATACTAGCAAGCTGTGCATAGTCATTTAGGTACTGATAGCCATCTTGTTGAAACTCTTTTGTGATATCGCGGTCATCACGAATAAAGTAACTCCAACCTCCGCCTAGCATCACATCAACGGTGTGCTCTTGCCCAATTCGGTTATCAAAATATTGGTCTGCTATAAGGTCATACTGACGACGACTCTCAACGTGTGCTGCATAACTCGCTGGTGTTGCGTGGTTAATCTGTGAAGTAACAACCAAGCCCGTCGTCTTGCCGATACTTTTTGCGTACTGTAAAACACTTTGTACAGGCGCTTTATTGACATCAACGCCAATCGCGCCATTATATGATTTATGTCCTGTCGCCAGGGCTGTACCTGATGCTGCACTATCTGTCACGTAGCCACTGACTTGAGCTGGGTAAGTACTTGAACGTCCAACGAGGATATCATCAAAGACCGTGGCTTCGATTTCAGGTGTCTGTGGATTGTCTTTAAAGTAACGATAGGCTGCGGTATATGCTGGTCCCATACCATCGCCAACCACCATAATGATATTCTTAGGTGCGTTCGCCTGTGGGCTTGACGCTTCAGATGATTGCGCCTGTTGCGATGAGTTGCTGGCGCATGCTGATAATGTAGTCAGCATTAAAGCGGGTAATAATCTTTTCATTTTATTAGTCTTTTTCTCGGTGTTACAGGAAAGTTAGTTACACAACTAACTAAATTAGCTCTAGTGTAACTAGCAATTAGGATTTGTGAAGCGCTAAATTTGTGATCTAATTCACTACATTTTGGCTAATAGAGAATAGTTGTTCATCATTGAGGTTATGTTGACTGAGTAGTTTGCGCAGTGTAACTCTGGATTTTGCCGAATTCTTATCGGTCATAAGAGCTAGCAATGCAGGCTTGTCGGCTTTGCAAAAACAAATAATTTTCGAGCTTTGTTCGACTTTTATTGCGGTATAAATCAAATTAGGGCAGGGTGCAACACGTTCTGGGGCCTCGATGCATTGCTGTGGTAGGGTTATCGCTTGCACCTGTGTTGACATGAAGATAGCAACAAATGCAGCCATTAATTGGCTGCAACGTAATTTAACGCCCATAAAATCGTTCCAAAAACTATATAAGTCAGTCGATTGTAACTAATTGTCGTTGAGCAGGCATCCCCATGGCGATAATTATTGGATTATTTTTTTGTCGTTCTATAAATGCGCTTTTGCTATTAATCCCTTGCCAATTTAATTCTATTAAGCGCTGAGCTACGCTGGAACTTAAGCTATTGCCTGGTCCTAAAACGATAAATACATCAGGTGCAAATTCTTTTATTGCAACATCCACGGCCCGATTAAAATAGTACGGGTCACATACTTGGTTATCCAAGGTGTACTGATGAAGCGCCTTTGTATCTGTAGCATAAGGTGACCAAACCTTACCATTACCATCAATCAGCGGCACACTCGGTTTATTGAACATTACCGCGGGAAGCTGCTCCAGAGCATTATTTGATATGCCTCTTAGCATCGGCGTGTGAAAAGCGCCATGATTAACTAAACGTATTGGGTAGTTATCGATCTTTTCGATTTCTTTTTCAAACTGCTTTAAGCCGTTTGCGCAACCTGCGATAACTAAGAATGGTCCTAGATCAATTGACAGGTAAAGTTCATGTGCATCTAAGCTATTTATGCGCTCAATCGTTGCCAAGACCGCACTTCGTTGACTGGGTTTAGTTATCCACTCTTCATCAGTTACCGGATAAATTAGCTGCCCGCCAATCAGCTTATCTTCCATGGCCGCGCCCATTGTGTTGATAACCTCTATCGCATGATCAGGCGATAATGCTTGTGCAGCAGCTAATGCAATATACCAGCCCATGGAGTTACCACTAATGGCACAAATATCATATTGCTCAAGGTCTATTGCCTCTTTATCACTGATGGCGCAGGCATAGATCAGCGCAGATGCATGCTCACCCTTCGTATGGGTGGCCGGTGAAAAACGCTCCATTGCATCAAGTTCAGATACTCCCTGAAAACCTTGCTGCTGACGAAAAGTGTCTATGGTGCGTATGATTTGTTGCTTATCCGCATGGTATTGAGATAGATAGCCAAGTTGTTCTTTGTTGTAACAACCGCGACCGGGGCAAATGATCACCGCACGCTGTTTATTGCTCATTATTGTTGTTCCTTGTTAACTAGTTTAAGCGCACTTTGGATTATTTGTTCTTTGCTCGGCATGCCTAATGTCGCTGCGCCTGCTAACGGTACAAAGCAATCTTCACCACATAATTTTGCGACTTGCTGACTGCTACATTTTTTTTGATAGATAAGGGTCAGCAGTTGCTCGCTAAAGGAAGCTGTTTCTCGGCATTCATCGACCACCAATATATGTTCAACACCATGAATTGCCTCAAGTAGCTGTTCTTCTTTAAGCGGGGCCAACCAACGTAAATCAATTAAACGCAGCTTTATGTTGTATTGTTCTTCAAGCACTTTGGCCGCTTGAGATGATAAATAAAAGCCATTGCCATAGCTGATGATGGCTAGCTCATTGCCTGTACCATGCTGGGCAATATCACCAACTTCGATACGCTGTGATTGGCGTGGTGAGGTGTAATCAAAGCTCCACAACCCATCGCCTTCTTGATGGAGATCTTTTGTCATATAGAGTGCAATAGGTTCAATGAATATCACGACCCGCTGCTGCTCTTGTGCAAATGAAACAGCACTGCGCAACATTTCGCTGGCATCTCGACCATTGGATGGGCAAGCGATCACTAACCCTGGGATATCCCTAAACACGCTTAATGAATTATCATTGTGAAAATGACCACCAAACCCTTTTTGATAGCCTAACCCGGCGATGCGGATAACCATTGGGTTAGTGAATTGTCCATTTGAGAAAAATGGCAAGGTTGCTGCTTCGCCGCGAATCTGGTCTTCGGCGTTATGTACGTACGCCAAAAATTGAATTTCAACAATGGGTAGGAAGCCATTATGTGCCGCGCCTATTCCTAAGCCTAAAATGCTTTGCTCATCCAGTAATGTATTGATGAGGCGCTTTTTACCAAATTTATTACATAGACCTTTGGTGACACCATAGACGCCGCCTTTTTGGCCAACATCTTCACCAGCTATAAAAATATTGTCATGTTGAGCAAGAAGATCACACAATGTCCAATTGAGTAGTCTAGCCATATTCTGCGGCTTACTCATCGGTAACTTCTCTTTGCTAAATAAGCGCTCTCGCCTTGTCTCATCAATCAAAACAGGCGTATTACTGACCAGCCTTTTCGGCGCAATGGATGACTTAACCTGCTCGATATCTGTAAGCTTTGGACGTTGCAGTACTTGTTGAGCGACCAGGCTCACTTGCTGTTTTATGTGCTCATATAAATCGACAATTTGTTGAGGAGTAAGAATGTTGTGTTCGATAAGGATCCTAGCACTGTGAAAAATAGGATCATTAGCCTCAGTTTCTTCAATTTTTGCTTTGCTGCGATAAGATATTTCGGCGTCACTACCTGCATGGCCAAACAGACGCACGGTTTTCATATGCAAGAAAACTGGTTTGTGAAAATCACGTGCATAATGTTCTGCTTCTAATGTCTTTTGATAGGTATCGAGCAGATCAAGGCCATTACAGCTTATGTATTTTATGCCGCCTCGCTGGCTAAAATTTGCATGAATCCAATTATGTGGCGTTGACGTTGAAATACCAATACCGTTGTCTTCGCAGATAAATACCAATGGCAGTGGGATATTTTGGTAACTTGTCCAGCCTGCCGCATTGATAGCGCCTTGCGCGGTTGAGTGATTGGCAGATGCATCGCCAAAATTACAAATAACAACGCTATCTTTTGGCATTGGGGTATCTATATTAAAAGTCTTAGCCAATGGAATTGAATAACCTGCACCAACCGCTTTTGGTAAATGGCTGGCAATAGTACTGGTTTGAGGAGGAATGAACAGTGGCTTGCTGCCTAATACCTTGTGCCGGCCACCAGAAATAGGGTCGTCACTGGAGGCGACAAAAGAAAGCAGCATATCGTAGATCGGGGTTTGCCCAGCAACTTGCTTGCTACGTTGGATCATTAGCGCACCAGAGCGATAATGTAAAAAGGCCATATCGGTGTGACGAAAAACCTTTCCCTGTACAGCGTTACCTTCGTGACCAGAACTACCAATTGTATAAAAGCTTTGCTTGTTCTTGGCCAGTTCGCGCGATTGCAGATCTAAATGGCGGCTCAGTAGCTGGGTTTCAAATAGCTCGACTAACTCACTATGGCTCAAGCCTACTTGTTCTGGAGTTAATGTATTTAACGCCTTGGGCAGCTCACCGCGCAAAATACGCTGGCTAAACAGATTATCAAATATTGTGGCACGGGGTTGCATGGCTATCACTCACATAAACCTATAAAACTACAGCTTATTTATTTACCGCTATAAGGTATAATACTAATTAACTTTATTAGCTATAGGCTAAGGCTATGGATTTACGGTTTTTATCTTATTTTATATCTGTTTATGAGGTTGGCTCTGTTTCAGGTGCTGCAAAACAATGCTTTATTAGTCAGCCATCGCTGTCTAATGCGATTAAACAGTTGGAAGGGGAGTTGGGGGTAAAGTTATTTGAACGCTTCTCTCGCGGTGTGTTGCCAACCTCTGATGGACAAAAACTATATCCCTTGGCCAAAAAGTTGTTGGATGATGCCAAAAATTTAAGTCAAGAATTTAGCGACTGCCCCAAAAGTACACCATTTAGGTTAGGGTTAAGTAAGGCCTTAGGGGTAGAGCGTATCAGTTTGTTATTGGGGCAGTTTACCAAAAATATTACCAACCTAGAGCTGACGCTGGTTGATCACAACGAAATGAATGATGCGCGAATAGTGTCAGAACATATGGTCTTAGATGATGAAATTTTTGAGGCAATCTGGCACGACCGCTACCTCATTGCAGTGCCTTTTGGTCATCCATTATCCTTTAAAAAATCGCTATCTTTAAGTGATTTGCATGGTATGCCATTCATTTCCCGCCAGTCGTGTGAAGGGCAAAGTCAGCTTTTTTATGCCTTGGAAAAACTGGGCTTGAGTACACATAATCGCGCAAAAATACAGACGGTTGAATACGCCCTTGGCTTAGTTAGCGCTGGCGTAGGAATCGCACTATCGCCCAACCTAAAGGCGCTCACCAATCGTCAAGACTTGTGCTTTCTACCGCTTGATGAGTTGCCAATTAAGCGAACCATTGGATTGGCCTATAAACCCCATATCAATGAAAGTTTGGCATTGAATGAGCTGAGGCTTATTTGTCGTCGTCAGTGATCCGGGTTAATTTATTTGCATAAAACAGTGCAATAAATCCTGCGGTTACTATCAAGCTGGCACCAACAAACCATTGCAGGCTCGGAATTTCGGCCCACCATGCGAACCCTAGTAGCGCTGCAAATAGTATCGAGCTGTAACTATACATACCGATGGTTGTCGCACCGGCGAAACTAAACGCCTTAGTCATCATCAATTGCGCTGCGCTGGCGCAACAACCTAATAAAACCAACAGTGCTAAGTTTGTCCAGGAAATAGCTTGCCAATTAAAAGGCAAAAGTAAGGCGGAAACAAGTACCCCGATTAATGCAAAATAAAAAACGATACGTTGACTTGGCTCGCTGCTACTCATCTTACTGATACTTGATTTGGAAAGCCCTATTAACATGGCGCCAACTAAGATTAAACTGCCGGTGGTAAAACTCAGTGGTGCTCCAACCCCTGAAATTTTGGCATTGAGGCAGACAAAGGCACCAAAAAAGCCTAAACCAACTGAAAATAATGACGCAATATTTTGAGCCTGCTTTAGCCAAAGGTGAGCGATGATCGGTATAAAAAATGGCGCTAACATGAGTACCATTGCGGCGTTAACCAGGCTGGTGGTGGCTATAGCGTAGAAATAGATGAACATTGCACTTAGTCCAGTTATTCCACGCAATAGATGCAGGTGAAAATAATTGGTACGCAGAGCCTCTCCTCTGCGCTTTAGCAACCAAGGGAGTAGCGGCAATAGCGCAAACAGGTTGCGGAAAAATATGATCTGTACCTGTGATACTTCCTCACTCAGGTGGCGAACCAGCGCGCTTAGCAATGCAAAAGCGAACTCTGAGGCGAGTACCAGGGCAATGCCGAAGATAAGTTGAGGATGTTTCATATCAAATTCGTAAAGGGAAATAGAGCACTATTATCTAATAGCCATAGCTAATTCGCCACAGAGCGCTTAAAATTAGTCAAAATAAAATTCACCGGATAAATAGATGCAACAATTTGACGTGGTTATCGTTGGGGGAGGAATGGTAGGAGGTGCACTCGCCTGTGCTTTGGCACCTACTGGACTAAAAGTCGCCGTTATTGAAAAGACTAAGCCATTAAACTATAGCCCTGAGCAAGCGATGGATTTGCGTGTTTCTGCAATCAGTGTCGCCTCGGAGCAATTGTTAGCACAGGTTGGTGCATGGCCGCATGTCTTGAAGATGAGGAGCTGTCCTTATCGTTATTTAGAAACATGGGAGGCACCAAATTCAAATTTGCTATTTGATAGCCAGAACATGAACCGCGAGTATCTAGGGCATATTGTTGAGAATCGACTCATACAATTAGCATTGTGGCAACAACTTGAGCAGTTTGACAATATTGAATTGTTTGTTGGTGAATCGATTACTGCTCTTAATGCGTTAGCAGATGGGTATCAAGTTGATTTATCGCAGCAGCAACTGACCTGCAAACTATTGATCGGGGCCGACGGGGCTAACTCGATGGTGCGCCAGGTTGCCAACATTGGTGTGACGGCTTGGGACTACGCGCAGCATGCGATGTTAATAAACATTACAACCAGTGCGCCACAGCAGGATATTACTTGGCAGCAATTTACAGCGAGTGGCCCTCGTGCACTGTTACCTTTATCAGGCAATAAGGCATCCTTGGTTTGGTACGATAAACCTGAAAAGATTAAAGCGTTGGCTAATTTGCCCTTGGACGCTCTAAAACAGCAGGTTATCGATAACTTTCCGCAACGCCTTGGTGAGTTCAGTGTTGATGCCTGCGGTTCGTTCCCATTAACCCGGCGCCACGCTCAGCAATACTTCAAGCGTAATTTATGTGTTGTTGGTGATGCTGCTCATACGATAAACCCACTGGCTGGACAAGGTGTTAACTTAGGCTTTAAAGATGTAGTTGCTCTATCACAAGTGATTAGCAGTGCGACGGAGCAGGGGCAGTGCTGGTGGAGTGAGGAAACATTGGCCAAATATGAGCAAGCCCGCCGTGGTGATAATCTATTAATGCAAAGTGCAATGGATCTGTTTTATCTTTCGTTTAGCAATGAGCGCTTGCCACTGAAGTTACTGCGCAATACAGCATTAAAGGTTGCCGGAAAATCTTCATGGGGCAAAAATAAAGTAATGAAGTATGCGATGGGGTTATAGAGTGTGCTAAATCGGTTGATTTAGTGTGCGTTGTGTCTATAAAATCATCATGCGATAAAAAAGTCATAAAAAACTGCTAAAAAACTATTGACGGTTGGCTCGTCCATCAGCATAATACGCCGCACTTGATGAGGACAACGCAGTTTCTTTTTAAAAGAATGTTTAATCAGAAAGTAATGCGGAAGTGGCGGAATTGGTAGACGCGCTAGATTTAGGTTCTAGTATCTTCGGGTGTGAGAGTTCAAGTCTCTCTTTCCGCACCATTTACAGTTGGGATATAGCCAAGCGGTAAGGCAGCGGGTTTTGATCCCGTCATTCCAAGGTTCAAATCCTTGTATCCCAGCCAACTTTTTAAGTTGAGTGAATGGCGAAAAAGAAGTGTAACTTTAAATACACGCATTATGATGGCTACGTAGCTCAGCTGGTTAGAGCACATCACTCATAATGATGGGGTCACAGGTTCGAATCCCGTCGTAGCCACCATTCATTTGATTGCATAAGTAATTAAATGAGACCAATTATTAGTTGGGATATAGCCAAGCGGTAAGGCAGCGGGTTTTGATCCCGTCATTCCAAGGTTCAAATCCTTGTATCCCAGCCAAATAATTGTAACAACTTGATGTGCGGAAGTGGCGGAATTGGTAGACGCGCTAGATTTAGGTTCTAGTATCTTCGGGTGTGAGAGTTCAAGTCTCTCTTTCCGCACCATTTGGTTGAAAAGAAATAATCGCTTAGGCGATTTTTTTTTGTCTGAAATAAGATATGGCTACGTAGCTCAGCTGGTTAGAGCACATCACTCATAATGATGGGGTCACAGGTTCGAATCCCGTCGTAGCCACCATTCGCTTATGTCTATTTTGAAAGCGAGCAAGGCAGATGATAGTTATTGTATTTTCATCAGTTCATTGTAATATAGACTCAATGTTGTGCGGGAGTGGCGGAATTGGTAGACGCGCTAGATTTAGGTTCTAGTATCTTCGGGTGTGAGAGTTCAAGTCTCTCTTCCCGCACCATATTTTTTATAGACTAATCATAATCGCTTAAAGGCGATTTTTTTATGCCTGAAATTTGTGATGATTATATTCATAACGAAAGACGCGCTAGATTTAGGTTCTAACTTTTAGTACTCGAGCTCGGGTGTAAGAGTTCAAGTCTCTCTTGCCGCACCATATTTTTTTATAGACTAATCATAATCGCTTAAAGGCGATTTTTTTATGCCTGAAATTTGTGATGATTATATTCATAACGAAAGACGCGCTAGATTTAGGTTCTAACTTTTAGTACTCGAGCTCGGGTGTAAGAGTTCAAGTCTCTCTTGCCGCACCATATTTTTTTATAGACTAATCATAATCGCTTAAAGGCGATTTTTTTATGCCTGAAATTTGTGATGATTATATTCATAACG
>CAKZQF010000086.1 GCA_937139475.1 uncultured Gammaproteobacteria bacterium
CATATCGGCACGCAGCAGCACAACGACATGAACCAGTACGATGCCATTGTAAAAGCAGCGGCTAAAGCACAAGGCATAAAGCTAGAAGCAAAAGAACTCAAAGCCATTACCGCAGCCGTAAGCTGGAAAAACCCAGACGCGGAAAAAGTGATCAAAAAGATTCACAAGACTGACGAAGCCAATCCGTTCTATGGCCTGTTTGAAGTGGAGCTAGAAGGAAAAAATCAGGTCGTTGAGTACAAACCCGATGGCGATCTACGTGATAATGAAAACGTAAACTTAGACCCATCACAAACCGTTAATGCATTGAACGAAGCCTACTTTATAAAAGAAGTGCAACCTCATGTACCGGATGCATGGATCGACGCAAGCAAAACCGATGCACAAGATGGCGAGATCGGCATTGTCGGTTACGAAATCCCGTTTAACCGCCACTTTTATCAGTATCAGCCGCCAAGAGATTTGGTAGAGATTGATACGGATTTGGATAAGGTATCCGCCGAGATTATGAACCTGCTTAAGGAGGTACATTCGTAGTGGCCTTTTTTACTGATAGCGGCGTTGTGGCTGTGCTCGTTCGGTTACATAGGCAAGCTATGCGCCCTCACTGCGCGCAGGCACGCCTTGCTCTAAGCAAAAAATACTCACTACGAACTATGTTGGTGGGTGGCTTATGAATACTGAAGTTGCGAGCGGGAAATATAGAGCTTATTCAGAGTATAAAGACTCAGGTGTTGAGTGGTTGGGTCAAATACCAGAGCATTGGAATGTTAAGAAGCTAAAGTACATATGTAAAGTTCAGACCGGCGATAAAGATACTGTAATGGCAGTAGATGAAGGAAAATATCCGTTTTTTGTAAGGTCGCAAACGGTTGAGCGAATTAATACAGTTGGCGCAGATTGTGAGGCTGTGTTAACTGCTGGTGATGGTGTGGGTGTGGGTAAGGTATACCACTACTACAACGGGAAGTTTGATTATCATCAGCGCGTTTATATGCTGAACAATTTTTCAAATGTTCTTGGTCGATTTGTCTTCTACTACCTGTCCAATAACTTTTATAAAGTTGCACTTGAAGGTAACGCAAAGTCAACTGTTGACTCATTGCGGCTTCCCCAGTTTCTAAATTTCGAATTCTCTTTACCTGATGTAGATGTACAACAAAAAATCGCCAACTTCCTCGATCACGAAACCGCAAAAATCGACACCCTGATCGAAAAACAACAACAGCTCATTGCACTGCTAAAAGAAAAACGCCAAGCCGTTATCAGCCACGCCGTTACCAAAGGTCTAAACCCTAACGCCCCGATGCGTGATTCAGGTGTTGAGTGGTTAGGAGAAGTGCCGGAGCATTGGGTGGTTTTACGGTTAAAAGATACATGCGACTTGATTTCCAAAAAGGTTGAGATTAACAACCAAAAAGTTGTAGCTCTTGAAAACATAGAAAGCTGGACTGGCAAGTACCTAAAAACTGATTCTAATTACTCAGGTCAAGATGTTGAGTTTATCGTTGGAGATATCTTATTTGGAAAGTTAAGACCCTATTTAGCAAAAGTATACCTAGCAAAAGAACAAGGCGTAGCGTTTGGAGACTTGTTGGTTTATAGACCGAAAAAAGAATTGTTAAACAAATATGGTTTTTACCTATTAACCCATGAAGGCTTCATTAATACTGTTGATAGCTCTACGTATGGCTCAAAAATGCCAAGAGCTAGTACTGAGTTCATCAGTGAAATGACTGTGGTGCTTCCACCAATCCAAGAACAAGAGCAAATTATTGTTTATGTAGACAGTATATTAGAAAGGTTTGACAATTTAGTGTTGAAAGCTGAAGCGGCTATTGAATTAATGCGAGAACGCCGCACCGCGCTAATCTCCGCCGCCGTTACCGGAAAAATAGACGTTCGTAACTGGGAGTCACCCGATTCAGCACAAAATAAGGAAGCAGTATGAGTCGTTTAGAAAACAAGATTGAAGCCAAAGACCGTACCATTGTTGAGGTGCTGGATAAAACTAAATACACGGTCGACTACTATCAGCGTGAGTACAGTTGGCAGCAAAAGCATATTGAGCAGTTAGTTACCGATTTAACCACGGCTTTTTTAAATGAATATCAGCCACAGCATGAGCGCCCAGAGGTAGAGAATTACAATAGCTATTACCTTGGTCCGTTTGTGTTAAGTGAAAAAAACGGTATGCGCAGCATTATAGATGGCCAACAGCGTCTTACATCGCTCACGCTTATGTTGGTGTACTTAAACAATTTACAGCAAGATTATGGCGTAAACGAGTCGATTGAAAGCCTTATATTCTCTGAAAGATTTGGCAAGAAATCCTTTAATATTGATGTTGCTGAGCGCACAGCTTGTTTACAAGCGTTGTTTGAAAATGGTGAATGTGCGCCGCCAGAAGATGCGGATGCCTCAACGGTAAATATGGCCGAGCGCTATAGCGATATTGCTGACGCTTTTCCTAAAGAAATTGATATTCACGCCTTGCCGTTTTTTATTGACTGGTTCAAAGAGCGAGTGGTGCTTGTTGAAATTTTGGCCTATTCAGATGATAACGCCTACACCATTTTTGAAACCATGAATGACCGTGGGCTGAATCTAACTCCAACAGAAATGTTAAAAGGCTATTTGCTGTCTCGCTTTAAAGATGATGCTTTGCGTAAAAGCACCAATGACTTTTGGAAAAAGTCGATTGTGCGCTTGCAAGAGCTGGACAAAGAAGAAGATCAACGCTTTATTCAAGCCTTTTTGCGTGCTAAATATGCCGTTACTATTCGTCAGGGGCAGGCAGGCTCTAAAAACGAAGACTTCGAAAAAATTGGTACTCGCTTTCACAACTGGTTTCGCGATAACTTGAAGTTGGTTGGCTTAGATAAAGGCTCCCAAGAAGACTTTAACCAGTTTGTTAACCAACACTTTAAATATTACTTTGATGCTTACCTGCGTATTGCTGAGGCCAAAGAAACCTTAGTGCCGGGCTTAGAGTCTGTACACTACATTCAGCAATGGGGAATCGCAGCATCGCTAAGAGATCCACTTCTACTAGCAGCGCTGCTACCGACCGACAGCGTAGAATTGGCTAACGAGAAAATAAATACCGTGGCTAAGTACATCGACATCTTTTGTGTGCGCCGCTCTATTAACTTTAGAGCCTTTGGTGCAACTTCGATTCGTTACACCATGTACAGCCTAGTCAAAGAATTGCGCAACCAACCACTTGATGAGCTAAAAGCTATTTTACAAGGCAAGCTCGAAGCGATGGACGAAACATGGGATAAATTTCAATATTTTCGCTTACATGGTCAGAACAAGCGTTTTGTTAAATACCTTTTATCGCGTATTTCAGGTTATGTTGATCAACTTGCAGGGCAAAGTAGTAACTTCACAAACTACTATCATAAGGGTGAAGGCAAGCCTTACGAGGTTGAGCACCTTTGGAGTAATCACTTTGATGCCTTTAAAGTCGAGTTTGAGCAGCAAAATGATTTTGAAGAGTATCGCAACCGCCTAGGGGGTTTGGTCTTGCTTCCTTCAGGTACAAACCAGTCATATGGTGGTAAGCCCTATAGCGAAAAAAAACAGCACTACATTAAAGAGAATTTGCTGGTTAAATCACTTTGCCCGTTGGCGTATGAAAACAACCCAAACTTTAAAAAGCTCATTACCGAGCATGGGCTATCTTTTAAGGCGCACGATGCATTTAAAACACGAGATCTAGAAGAGCGTCAAGCCCTGTATCAAGCCATTAGTGAGAAGATTTGGTTATTATAAATAGTGGTTATGAATTCTTACTCTGTCCGAAATAACCCTTGCTTTTTCGGACAAGAGCAGGCCTGTAAATCACGCTACAGCCCACGTGTTTCAACAGTATAAACGTATTTTTAGTTTTACGGTTTTACCGAGCAGTTGCTGAGATAGGATATAACACGCTTTTAGCGTGTATTTTCTGAGAAACGCAGCCAAGTTGATAAAGATTTTGAGCAAGCTATAAAGCGTTTGCCAAAAAAATAAAAGATGGAAATAAGGAAATTCTAATATGGCCAGCGCCAGTGAGTTCGCGTTCCAAAATGAAATGATCCAACAGCTTTTAAGCAACGGCTGGTTACTGGGTGATCCTAAAAAATACAATCGTGAACTGGCTTTGTACGAAGAGGACGTTTTGGGTTTTGTGCAAGACACCCAA
>CAKZQF010000087.1 GCA_937139475.1 uncultured Gammaproteobacteria bacterium
ATCCGAGATGTGTGAAACCAAAGCCCAGTAAATACCCAAACAAAAAACGCCAGTCAGCTGTTAACTGACTGGCATTAAGCTACTGCTGGATTTTTTATATCAACTGACCTTACCGTAATGCATTATCACTCACCATTTAGAATGAGAGGGCTACATTCTATCTTAGCCAACCTGAACGCTGGATAAGCGTTACCTGCTCAATATTCCCCTCTATCTTATTCTTGGCACTAAAACATCGATAATGAAATAAAACAAAAGTCGTCAAATGAATATGACAATTACGTGAAACTTGCACCTCGCTACTTGTGTCATCATAATTGCTCACTTAAGATTTGGTCTAGACCAATAATGGTAGAAGCATTAAATACCACCACTAATACCCATTTCATTATTGACTTTTTCTATTTAAATAAATAGAAATTATGAATTCAATAGCGCGATTGGTAAACCTATTGAGATAGCAAGCATATGGCACATTATTTACTATTAACACCCGGCCCATTAACTACTTCAGAAACCGTTAAACAGTCAATGCTACAAGACTGGTGCACATGGGACGATGATTACAACATAGATGTTGTACAAAAAATTCGTCACGACTTAGTTGATTTAGCCACATCACACCAAGGCTATACCAGCACATTGTTACAAGGCAGTGGTACCGCATGTGTTGAAGCTGTGCTAGGAAGTGCTATTGGCAATAACGATAAAATTTTAGTAATCGATAATGGCGCTTACGGCAAGCGCATGGCTGAAATATGTGAAGTACTTAAATTAAATTATCATGTGATTAAACTTGACGAAATTACAGCACCTAATGTTGATGATATCGCCTCAGTCTTAACTGCTGATATTGGCTTTACCCATTTAGCCATGGTGCACTGTGAAACAACTACAGGCATGTTAAATCCCATAGCGGCTGTAGCAGAACTTTGTCAACAACATAGCGTAACTTTTATTCTTGACGCTATGTCAAGTTTTGGTGGCATGACCTTTGATATTGGCGAACTCGATGTGGGCTTTATGATCAGCTCTGCGAATAAGTGTATTCAGGGTGTACCTGGCTTTGGTTTTGTCATAGCAAAACAAACATTGATGGAAGCATGCAAAGGCAAAGCCCGTTCGCTTAGCTTAGATTTGTATGGCCAATGGCATACCATGGAAACGTCTAATGGCAAATGGCGTTTTACTTCGCCAACCCATGTGGTAAGAGCCTTTGCACAAGCGATGAAAGAACTTAAGCAAGAAGGAGGTATTTCAGCAAGAGCGAACCGTTACGCCACCAACCAAACTCTATTAGTTGAAGGTATGCGTGAATTGGGCTTTGCTACCTTATTACCTGACGAACATCATTCACCTATCATTACTTCATTTTTATCACCAAATACCGCAGATTATGACTTTAAACGTTTCTATCAAGCATTAAAGCAACATGGTTTTGTGATTTATCCAGGTAAAGTATCAAATGCCGACTGTTTTAGAATTGGTAATATTGGTGAGATTTACCCTGAAGACATCAAACAATTGATTATCGTTATCGCACAAGCAAAATATTGGTAATTGGCATTAATTTATTAATATTTTCAATGAATTTTAGCAAATTGACATGAAAAGCCTAAACACTCAAGCAAAGTGTTTAGGCTATAAACTACTTTATAACCTATAACCTATAACCTTTAAGGCATAGCTGGTATTAGTGACTATCAACCTTTATTTCTATCGCGCCATGTACCCAGTATTCAATGTTATAGTCGACTAACGTTTTTTCAGCCGCATAACGTTGTCTGATAATTTTTAAGCAAGATGCCCCGCTGTTTAAATTTAAAAGTTTAGCAATATGTTCAGGTAACGCTGTTACATATATGCTGCTACTCTCAGCTGTAATATTAACTTGATAATCATCTTGAAAAATAGCCGTAATTGAACCTGTTAAGTCTTTCTCAGGCAAGCCAATAAAGTCTTCAGCTAAACAGTAAATTTCTTCAACCATAACCGGACGCTCATCTAATGAGCGTACCCGACAAATTTCATATACATTTTTGGGTTGGTTAAATGCCAAATCAATCGTATCAAGTTGTAATTTTTTTGATTCATCGGTCTCTTGATTGATTTGACTGGAACTTGAGTGTAATTTTAGTTTTTCAATCGATACTAACCGTGTATTAGCAACAAAATTTTGATCATGTGCTAATTGATAAAAATTAACTTTCTGCACGGGATCCCACTGTAATCGTGGCGGACAAATAAACCAACCTTTACGATTTTGACGATAAATAAGACCTTCAGCTTCTAAGCGCATAAGCGCTTCGCGTACTGTAATTCTGGTTGAATGAAATTGTTCAAGTAGTTCGCGTTCAGACGGTAATTTTTTCATATCAGGCTGTTTAGCAATTAAGCTAAAAAGGTATTCACGTATCGCTTGATAAAGTAACATTTTTTCTTACTGCTCCATTAATTCTTGATAGTCATGCATATTGATAATACTTTATTAATCATTGATAACCATGGCGCTAAAGATACAGTAATAGCTTGTTCAGGTTTACCTAAATCATCGTATCGTCTTAACGCTACAGCTTGATGAAAAAAGGGCTTAAATTCAAATGATTTTTGCTGTTGTGCCGACATTGCACCTCCTTGTTGTTGCAAAGTTTGTTGGCTGGCGCAAGATAAAGGCGTTGTTATATTTATTTGCTCAATAGATTTTGCCGCGATATAACGTTTTGCTTCCACATGATAACGAATAGGTTGATAAACGCTAGCCGGAAACCCTTTTTGTTCCAGCCACACAGCGCCTATTTCAGCATGCTGAACATGCCCCCATTGATCTAAACCGTCAAGCTGTTGGTGATGCGCAATAAAATGGCCAATATCATGCAAAAACGCAGCAACAACTAATTCAACAGGGGCATTAGCCTGCTGTGCATGATAGGCGCAACTTATTGCATGCGTGAGTTGATCGCATTGCTCGCCATAGTGTTGACCGCCATATAAGGTAAATAGTTGCGCTATCGATTCACAAGTATCCGATACTTGCTGTTGATGTTGATGTGGTTGCATTGTTTTAGTTATTAAGTTGCTTTTAGTTATATTGGTTATATTAGTTAGCGCCAATACCAATCATTATTTATCCGCTTTACCCGCCGCAGCTGCAAACTTTGCTAATTGTAGATCATGCCATTTAGGTGATTGTTCGTTATCTTCGGCTTGCTCTTTTCTCAGCACCGCTTGCTTAACCAATTGAGCACCTAAATAACGAATAGGCTCAGGTGGAAATCCGCCTAAAGGCCCTTTCGCCATCGGCGATTTAGTCCATGCATTATCCAATTCAAGCACTAACGACGACAATATATCGCCCCCTAAGTAACTTTGCACCACACCATTACCTGAATAACCTAAACCATAAAAGACATTATTCTGGGGTGTTAGTGAACCAAAAAATGGCAATCCCGTTTTAGAACGATCAGAAGCGCCAGTCCAAGTTGTTTCGAATTCTGTTTTCAAGGTTGGAAAAAATTTATGAAAGGCTGTTGATAGCATGCCACCATATTGACTAGGTTGGTCAAAAGCAGGCAACATGTGATTGTTAAACGCAAAAAGATTACCACCTTTCCCTAACATTAAGCGACCGTCTTTAGTGGTACGGTAGTAATGTACAAATATGCGCGAGTCGGCAATAGCTTTGCCATGCGTTAAGCCAATGTCAACTAGTTGCTTTGGTATCGGCTTCGTTATTAACATATCAGAAGACACTAAGACAATATGACGATTAAAACGCTTAAAATGTTGTCCCATCCATGCATTTATCGCAAAGACCACTTTATCAGCAGTAATATTGGCATACGGTGTATTAACCACGACAGGCTCACCACAGACCATATCAAGATAAGGTGTGTGCTGATACACCTCAACGCCTATCGCTAACGCATGCTTAACTAACCCTAAAACCAACTTACCCGGATGCAAGCTTCCAGCAGCAGGCGTTTCAATACCCGCCACATTCAGCGCTGAGCCGGTTGTTTGTCTAATATATTCAGGATCACACGTTTTCCAGCGATTAATATTGTGCTGTTCAAGCAACGATAAAGGTTGTGCAACCGTTCGCTTTTGCGCCTGGTTAGTCGCGGTATAAATAGCACCGTCGGTTCTAATCTCTGCATCAATATGATGGCGCTGGCAAAATGAGTCGATATCAAATACCGCTTGTTCTGACGCCTTAACCAACCGAATAGCTTCTTCTGCGCCAAATAACGACAATAAGGTGTTAAATTTGGTAGAAAAAGTGAGCATACACCCTCCATTCCTACCCGATGCCCCTTGTCCACAGCGCCCTTTTTCAATAATAACAACTTTTAATTTAGGGTCTTGCTGTTTAAGCTTAATTGCGGTCCATAAGCCTGTATACCCGCCACCAACAATACAAACATCAGCTTTAATATCTTTGGTTAGTGTCGGCATATCAGGCATAACAACGTCTGATAATGCCTGTTGAAGCCAAAATGGGTGCTTTTGTTGGTAAATAGAACTCATGGCCTTACGTTTCTCACCCGCAATGACATTATTTGTTGAACAACATCAGCAGCATCAGCTAAAGAATCTACCACAAAATGAGCGCCAGCTTGATATAAGGTATCGTAAGCTTTTAGTTTTAATTGCGCTTGCTCTATTGCAGATAATGCTTGCCACTCTTGCTCAGTTAACCCTACCGCATTACCGGTTAAAGCAAGTCCAACAGTCCACATACCAGCATTAAGGCCTTCGCTAATTCCGGGAGCTGAATCGTCAAATTTTATACAGTTAGCCACATTGCTAACACCAAGTTCTTGCACATTTTGTAGCGCCATCCAAGGACCAGGACGAGAGCCGGCCTGCAAGTCGTCACTTGCAACCCAGCAATCAGGTTGATAGCCATAATCAGCAGCAACCGGTACAAGTACCTCCATCACTTCTCGCGGGTAACCCGAACATGAGCCTATTTTAATATTGTGGCTTTTTAACCAATTAATCGTATCTAACGCCCCGTCAATTGGCTTTGCATGGTCAACCACCTTTGCCTTTTGCAAAGGCATAAATGTTTTGTAAATTTCATCAACTACATCGTCAGTCATGGCTGAACCAAATTGCTGACACCAACGTTGATCAACACTAGGCAACTGCCCTAACGTTTTAATATGGTCCCATTTTCCCATTCCCATTGGAACGCGAGCTTCGTCTAATGAAATATCAAAATTATAGGCCTGTTTAAATGCTTCAACGAAAATGGTGGTTGGTGCAACCGAGCCATAATCAACAACAGTACCAGCCCAATCGAGTACAACCGCTTCAATTTTATTCATAGATAATTCCTTACAACGTTAATGTGTTTTTTATGGGTTAGTTCAGATGAAACAACCCATTAAATAACTAAATATTTGTTTCGCCCAAGGCAAGCTTAGTGCTTTGATGCTGAGGGGCTTCAGCGTTTATTTGCTTTTGAACTTTTAATTTATAACCAAAATAGGCCAACGAGCAGCACACTAAAACGCCACCAGCAACAGCCACGAAGTAACACAATTGGATAAAGAAATTTAACCAACTAATGTCAGGCGAGGCAAAAGTGCGATATAACAAAATACTGACACTACCCACATATCCAGCTGAATCAGCTAAATAAATCAGAAAACCAGCATTAGCGGTTGACCCTACCGCAGAAATCATTCGGTCAAACAAAAAGCAATTATAAGGAATGTAAGCAATGTATAACCCTGTGCCTAGCCATACCATCCAAGACTTTCCGTCTATCCATTGTTGTTGAAATGCAAACGTAGTCAGCCCTAGTAAGCAACAGCCTAATAAAATAAAACCATGATTAGTTAAAAAGGCTTTTACGTTATCTTTCACCATGACCATTGCAGCTAAAACAATCAACACCACACCCGCGATGCGTATCCCCGCGTAAGTAAAAATAGCTGGCTCTTCGCCATAACCAAGTGCTTGCCAGATTTCTGCTGAAAAGTTATCGCGAAAATCTCGTAAGCCAGTAAATAATAAAAAGCTTGTCACCAGTAAAATTAATCCGGGAGCATATTTTAAAAAGAATTTAAGCCGTTGTTGGCCGTTCATTGGCGCTCTTACTTGTCTGGCTAATTTGTCTTTTATTGAAGGCGCAGGGGTTTGCGAAAGAAAAAATACTGAGACAAACAAAGGAACAATAAAAATTGCGCCAGTGGTGGCGGGCATCCAATATTCAGACACTTGCATATCGACAAGTAACCACTGCCCTACGGTGCGCACTAAGCCAGAGGCAACAATAAAGGTTACACTTAAAAAAGCCCCTAAAATTTCAGAGGTTTTACGCCCTTCGAGGAAACTAAAAACGATCCCCCAAATCATGCCAAGTGGAATACCGTTAATAAACATCATCAGCGGTTTTACCGGCTCTGGTACCACAGCAAATAAGACCAATGCAAGTTGCGCTATCATCACCAAGCTAAGTAGCGTTATCGCTCTTCGGCTAGCGGTTAATTCTGATACAACTTTAATACCAATAAATTTCGACAGTAAATAGCCTAAAACCTGTGCTAATACTAAAACAACTTTAAAGTCCATCCCAAGAAAGTCGCCACCTTGTTCGTATGTTCCTACCGAAAATGGCTTTCTGAAAGCGTACATACAAAAATAGGTCATGAACGCAGCGCTTGACGCATAAATCACAAATATTGCGGTATGACAGCGTTGAAGATAAGAATGAAGAGCAGACATAAATTTTACCTAAACCTTGAGCAAATAACTTTTTACACGGTTATAAAAAGTAAATAACACTGGGAAGGGTACCCTTCCCAGTTGACAGTACGATTAAAAGAAGTCGTACTTAAAGCCAATTTGACCACGAATACCGTAGTATTCAATTTGGTTAGGTCGTTGCTCTGAGCCCGTAAAATACTGTAAAGGCTCGTCTGTTAGGTTATTCAATTCTAGATATACCATGGCATTATCATTAATATAATAAGAAGCCGTTGCATCAACACTGGTGTAATCACCGTAGTATGTGTCTAACGTGCTATTGCTACCATGATCTTCGATATATTCACCTTTGTGATTAACCGCCACACGTGCAGCAAAATCACCATTGTCGTAATAAAGCGCAAAGTTGTACAACTTGTCAGCCTGACGTGATATTTGCACTTTATCTTCACGATCTGGTATATCCATTTCAGAATCCATCAGAGTGAAATTAAAAGAGAAACCGAAATTATCAAGGCTATTATCAATAAAGCCTAAGCTTGAATTAGTCGCAAACTCTATACCGTGTAACCAAGCATCATCACCATTTAATGGGCTTTTTACTGTTACTGATTGTCCTCGGTATGTGCCTTGAAAGCTTTGTGAAAATACCGGATCGATAATTTGCTTATAGAAGTAACCAAACGTTACAACGCCCGCATCATCAAAATAATGTTCATACATTAAGTCAAAATTATTAGCATAGGTTGGATCTAAGTTTGGATTCCCAGACTTTAATTGGTTTTCCATTTCTA
This sequence comes from uncultured Gammaproteobacteria bacterium, assembly GCA_937139475.1. GTDB lineage: Bacteria > Pseudomonadota > Gammaproteobacteria > Enterobacterales > Psychrobiaceae > Psychrobium. The sequence continues at coordinate 7,515 of CAKZQF010000087.1, forward strand.
AATAGGTCGCGCCAGGAGATAACTGACCAAAGTCTGGACGAGTGAAGCTTCGAGTTAACGCTAAGCGAACATTGCTTACATCATTGTGATGATAAGTAACATGCAACGATGGCAAAACAGACCAATAATCTTTACCGCCTTTTTCTTGCTCTACGCTAGTGCCAGAGTCATTTTCTACCGCAACAAAACCATCAACATCTGTTTTAGTTTGAGTAGCACGGAGCCCACCTAACACGGTCCATTTATCTGACGCTTTGTAAGTTGCCATACCGTAAACTGACGTATGCGTTTCTTCTAAGTCAAAGTTACGGCTTAACCCACCACCGCTCTCTACCACTTCTGAATCGCCCGATAAGAACGACAATTTGTGTTGGTTATCATTCCACCAACGCTTAAGGTCATTAACCGGAATAACTTTTGAAAAATGTGACTGGTAATCAATAGAGAAATCATTTAGAAATTCGGAACGCCCCGGCTGATCAACCAATGAGACGCCAAGGTCATTAGCAACATCGGCCAACGTCGGCGTAGGGCCAAATTCAGCTTCGTTCCAACCGTAAAATTTGTCGTAAAAACTGGCATTACGTTCTTTCGAGCGATATTTAACACCTGTTTTTAACTCTAACTTTTCATTAAACGAATGAATTAAATCAAATTGTGCAACAATTTTGTCACGCTCTTTAATGTCTATGCCGTAAAGCTCAACATCAGCTAAAACCGCTTTAGTAGGGTCCATTTGCCAATTGCTAGGTAAGTGCATACCAATTTCTAGCGCAGGATCTGTACCACCATCAATTTCATTATAAATAAGCCCGCTGCCGGTTTGAACACCATCACGCATACCTACTTCATCATCAAAATCAACACATTGCTTAAATTTAGCAACATAATAAGCATTATCATCACCATTAGGAATATCGCCATATTCAAACTGGTTTTGGTACGTACTTAGTTTCCACTCAAACCGAGTATTAAGGTTAAAGTCATGCTCACCACCAATTTCTAAACCGCTCATTTCAGTGATCAATTCGTTATAAATATGCTGAAGCTCAACACGATTTTTATTATAACGAACACGTGTTTTATAATGTGTTTCTTCATCTGACAACGTACCATACATAGCCTTAGCATATACTAGCCCGTTATCTAGCAAATATTCACCCGCAAGGTTCAAACCATAAGTAGCGCGCGTGCCGGTATAGTCACGTAACTCTAAACGATGAACACCTGCAACACCGTCGCTGTCAATTTCACGACGAGGTTCATAGTTATCAGTAGCCCAGTCACGCTCCCAACCTGTTGCGTTAATAATAAAACCAAATTTACCATCGTCAGAACGGTCACCATATAAGACATTAAATGAATGACTACCGCCTTCAGCTTTTTCTGCACGGCCAACACCAATATTTAATGATAGGGTTCTCTCGTCAGGTGCCCTGCGGGTAGTAAAGTTAATATTACCGCCAATGGCATCACCTTCCATATCAGGCGTAATCGCTTTTGATACTTCAACAAGTTCAATCATGTCAGTTGGGAAAAAATCGAAGGCAACCGCTCGGCTAGTTGTTTCTTCTTCAGCGGTGGGTAAACGGTCACCATTAATCGAAGTTGAATTCCATTGCGCAGGTAAGCCACGAACAGCAACAAAACGCCCTTCGCCTTGGTCACGTTCAATAGAAACACCTGGCATACGCTGAACAGCTTCAGCCGCATTACGGTCGGGCAATTTACCAATACCGTCTGCTGACATCACATTTTTAATGTTATTAGCTTCTTTTTGCATATTCATGGCCATCATAGTGCCACGACGCATGTAACCTACAGCGACCACTTCTTCCATGGTTTGATCATTGACATTTACGGTTAAATTACCCAGTTCAACGGATTTATTGTCAATAACGCTTATATCAAAGTTACTTGACGGATAGCCAAGATATTCAATACGTAATGTATGATTACCTGCAGGTAAATGATTTAAACTGAATTGACCTTTGTGGTCTGTTGCAGTTTGCATTGTAGTACCTACAACAGTAATTTTTGCTCCGGATAAAGCACCGGATTGATCTAATACTGCGCCAAAAATAGCGCCATCAGCAAAAGAATTAAAACTGCTTAATGCTAAGAGACTTGCGGCAATTGGTGTTAGCTTTCTCATGTTATTCCCTGTGTTCTATTTTAGATTATTATTAAATCTGGTCTAGACCAGAATATTTAACATAGTCTATGGGGAATTTATGACATTAATATTTCAGAAAATTGAAATATCATATTTTAATGATTGCGTAAAATACACTCGCTTCACGAGTTATAGGTATATCCCCGTCACACTTGAATATAGTTATTCTATATGAAGGGCATTATCGACGGTTTAAAGGTTGTGAGAATATTGTCGACGCTTGCGAAAGGGCATGAAATTAATTCATAAAAGGCATAAATATAGTTAAGCGCGATAGACTGGAGCCAAATGGAAACTTAATGACTTTAATCGCTATCAGTAACTTTCAATGAAACTTGTGATTTTTTAAACGCCAGAAAGCAAAAAAGCCGTAGGGTTAGCTACGGGTTTTTGACGTGCATGTTCCTACAAGGATGTAGGTTAGTAGAGTAATGCAGGAGCCATTACCGAGATGCACTAATGCCGTAAGTGCAGGATGCACAGAGCGGCCTAACATAAAGAGAAGAACATCCACACACTCTTTACCACTGGCGCTAACACGTTTGACGTACATGGATGTATTAATGCCTTGGGTATATGGATGCACTAGAGCGGTCACTTCTGAATTCGGAATGGGATCAGGTGGCGCCATGCCGCTATCGTCATTTTAGCGTTTATCACTGAATGTCTTTAATTATAAATCTCAGAAAGCAAAAAACCCGTAGCGTTAGCTACGGGTTTCTCTAAATAGAAGTCTAGCAATGTCCTACTCTCACATGGGAACTCCCACACTACCATCGGCGCTAACACGTTTCACTTCTGAGTTCGGAAT
>CAKZQF010000088.1 GCA_937139475.1 uncultured Gammaproteobacteria bacterium
TGAATCTTACGGGTTTTATCCAGGATGGTGTCGCTGGGCTTATCCAGATAAGTTTCCACAAAACGCTGCCATTCGCCTTCGGCAAACTCCACATTATTAAGCGTTTGCAACTGCTCACGAACATTCGCCAACATGGCCAGAGGATTATTCAGTCCTGGTATGAACTCATAACCCTGGTTTTGCAAATCCTGAATGAGCTCGCGCTCTAAGGCATCTTCACTCTGGTAGCTCTCGGCCACTTTCCAGTCTTTATTGTATTTATCCAGAACAATAAAATTGTTCGATTCGGCGATGGTTTTGTAATCAGTCATTTGTTGCTTCCTGCTTCCAGAATCCATATTCAGTTCTTAAGAAATTAACGAGGTCTTTCAGCTTTGTTTTATCATTTTCATCGATAGCTCCTGTTTCTTCGCCCGCATGCGCAGAATGACTAGAAAGGTTTAGAATTCGATTAGCAAACGGGTCAGGATTGCCGTCGGCAGCTTTAGGTAAAAGACTTTCCCACTTATCATGTCCTAAAAAGGTCGCTGTCTTCTCCAAGATATTTCTCAGAAAGTTAAAGTGGTATTTTTTTATTTGGTTATCTTGAATGGCCTCTCTGAGTTCAGAAAGCAAGAGTAAGTGATATGAAAACGGTGTTTTTCGATCTAGCTTCGTAATAGCAAACGTTCCATCAGCATTTTTATCCAAACGGAATTTTTCAGATTCTCTAGGTTTATATATCCACTCAATTGTTTCAGCTTTAGGGTCTTTAGCTAGCTTGTTATTAAACTCATTTGATAGGACATTATAAAAAAGTGGGCTATGAGTAGTGATGACGAACTTAAGATCTGATTCGCTCGACTTGATCAAACCTGCCAAATCTACAGCCAGCTCGATTAGATGACTATCATCCAACGAACTTACAGGGTCATCAATAAATACGTACTCTAAACCGTCAAACTTATCTGTCAGTCGATTTGTAGTATCGGTTTCATTCAGTGTGGAAACCACTTGTTCAAGTAAGGTGTAAAAAACGCTCCAAACAAAATTACTTTCTTCCCCTTTAGATACTTTTATCGTTTCGTATTGCCCCTCAACTTTAGCTCCTCCGTCTTCAGAAACTGTGTTATCGATATTGCTTAAATCAGAAGGCTTTGCTGCGACTTGAAAAGTGACTTCAGAAAAAGCAGGGACAGTGATTTCCACGAGTTTGCCATTATGATCTTTGCTTTTGCGCTTATATGCTTCATTGAAGTTTGGCGTCACTTTATCGTTGGCGTATCGCTGAAAGTTAGTAATGATATTACCGTCTTCTCCCAAATCCTTAAGCAGCTCAATTAGCCAGTCGGTAAATGTATTGGGCTGAATTTTAAGTTTGGGCTCAACACCGGACTCTAAATCGTTATCCCAATAGAAAAGATCTTCAGTAAATGCGCTGTAGTAGAGAATTTTATTTCGTGCTAACTCAGGCTCATCATCAACACCATCCTCGCCAATATCACTTTGGGGTGCAATCAGCTCCTTGAATTCTCGCGACAAGCGAGTTTTACCTGAACCATTAAAAGCATAGATTAACTGCACCCTCTTGTTGGCATCCTTAAGCTCTTGGGCTATCTCTTTTAGTGCCTTGCTCATATCAGGCCGCGACCTCTGTATCAGGCTTTGGGAAGCTCAACAGCAAGTCGCGGTAATACTCGTATTGCTTTTGGCGCAGCTCTATTTCGCGCGGCAGACCTTCGCTGATAGAGTTAGCGAGGATGTCAAATTTATCAAGGATGGCAACGATGCGCTTTTGTTCTTCTAGTAGCGGCACAGGAATTATCATCGCTTTTAATTGTCCTGCTGTTAGCAGTGGTTGACCAGCCCCTTTAGTAAAACGATTTAAGTTCAAATTCACCAGATAATAATACAAGTATTTCAAACTGATATTTTCTTTTACATGTAGTATCAGCGTATTATCTGAAACATCGTACTCGCCGTCTGCAATATTGACTCGCCCAGCATTCGCGCCAACCCTTGCGACTAGTATCTGCTCAATTTCGTAGACTTTATTATCTGTTCTCCCGATGATCCCAGTTGAACCGTAAACAGGAAATTCTCCATCTTCTGATTTGTCTTTATTTTTTCCGGATGAAATTTTTTTGCATACATCTCCCAACGACTTCCACTCCACTTCCCCATCTTCAAAACTCAACAACTGGTCACGGTAGTAGTTGTATTGCTTTTTACGAGCATTAAGCTCGGTGGTCAACTCGGTGGTCAACTCGGTGGTCAGCTCGGTGAAGGTGTCCAGAATGCGGACGATTTCGGCTTGGATTTCCAGCGATTTTTTTGGGTTTTCTGGGCAGGGGATGGGGATAGGATACTTCTTAAAACCCCCCATATCCACAGATGCAAAACTCGACATTGTCGTGTTCTTTGTGCACCAGTCAGCCAACAAAAAACAGTAGTAAAACAGAAACTTGATTTCAAAGTGCTCAGCATAATTTGCCTTTAGACTTAAACAAGTAAATCTTTGGTTAGCTAAATACGGAACAGTGATCAGAGCATGTTCACCAATTGTCGCTGATGTTGCAACGATAATTGAGTTGGCTGGAAATAATTTCCCTCCTTTTACTGCACTCTCTGAAACCTTTTGCAAAGAGTCATCAAGTATCTGGCCGTTCAGGCGGATATCGTCCATTCTGAACCAGGGAACAGTCCCACTTTCCCAGTACTCTTTGTTTGATTTGGGCGGTGTATAACCGTTCTTTAAATTAAAAACTTCTGAAAGTGGCTTCCACGCCACCTCAACGCCATCCAGCAGCTTTTCCAGAAAGCTTAATTGGCTCATCCTTCAATCTCCGCAACGATCCCATCTATATCTAAACGCAGTTGGTCGATCTTGGAGACAGTGCTCTTCAACTCAGCATTCAACTCCGTAATATTAATCACTTCGCGGGTGTCTTTCGCTTCCACATAAGTGCTCACCGACAGGTTGTAGTCGTTAGCTACTTCTTCATAGGGCACAGACCTAGCAAAGTGATCCACATTCGCTTTGCTATCAAACACATCCATAATCGCCTTGAGGTGCTCATCGGTGAGGGTGTTGTTATTGGTCCCTTTTTTAAACAAAGCGCTAGCATCAATAAACTGGGTATTGGTGTCTGTTTTATGTTTGGAGAGCACCAGAATGGTGACGGCGATGGTGGTACCAAAAAACAAATTGGGCGCGAGTGAAATAACCGTTTCGACGTAGTTGTTATCGACCAGATATTTTCGGATTTTCTGCTCCGCACCGCCCCGGTAAAAAATACCCGGGAAGCAAACAATGGCCGCACGGCCTTTGCTCGACAGGTAACTCAGTGCATGCAGCACAAAGGCAAAATCGGCCTTGGATTTAGGCGCGAGCACACCGGCGGGGGCAAAGCGATCATCGTTAATTAACGTTGGGTCGTCACTGCCTATCCACTTGACCGAATACGGGGGATTAGAAACGATGGCATCAAAGGGCTTATCTTCACCAAAGTGCGGGTCAGTCAGCGTATTGCCCAGCTGCATATTGAACTTGTCGTAGTTGATGTTGTGCAAAAACATATTCATACGGGCAAGGTTGTAGGTGGTGTGGTTAATCTCTTGCCCGAAGAAACCGTCTTCAATGATGTGGTTATCAAAGTGTTTTTTGGCTTGCAGCAGCAGCGAGCCTGAACCAGCAGCCGGATCATAAATTTTATTGACGCTGGTTTGTTTGTGCATGGCAAGCTGTGCAATCAGCTTTGAAACGTGCTGAGGGGTAAAAAATTCACCACCGGATTTACCGGCATTGGCAGCATAGTTGGAGATTAGGAACTCGTAGGCATCACCGAAGAGGTCAATCTGAGCGGTATCACTCTTTTCATAAAAATCATAACCAAAATCCAAACCCGCCACGCCTTTTAGAACAGCTGCTAAACGCAGATTTTTTTCTTTAACGGTATTACCAAGACGGTTACTGGTGGTATCGAAATCGGCAAACAAACCTTTGATATCTGGCTCAGAAGGGTAGCCATTGGCCGAGGTTTCGATGGCAGAAAAGATTGCGGCCAAGTCGGTGTTTAGACTTTCGTTGTTGTTGGCGTTTTTTGCCACGGTGGAAAACAACTGGCTTGGATAGATGAAGTAACCTTTGGTTTTAATAGCATCGTCTTTGATGTCTGACGTGATCACTTCATCACTCAGCGCGGCATAATGAATGCTCTCGTCACCAGCTTCAATATAGAGGGCAAAATTCTCGCTGATGAAACGGTAAAACAGGGTGCCGAGGACATATTGTTTAAAGTCCCAGCCGTCTACTGAGCCGCGTACATCATTGGCAATGGCCCAGATTTGTCGTTGTAAGGCAGCTCGTTGTTGGGTGCTTGTCATTCTTTAGTTCCTGTTGTTTTTCTTGGCGTTAGTTGGGCTCTGACCGGGATACAATGTGAATTTTTATCACAAGAAATTCAAAGTACCCATTTGGTAGGAATTCTCCAAATACTTGGTTCAGCATCACTGTCTATATAGGTTTACTTATTTTGCTAGGATATAAGGGCTTTATAATCTTCAGTAAATCATATCGTTGTAAATCGCTATGACGAATCATTTTTTGAACAACTACGCTTTGATAGCCGAAAAATTAGGTTCCTCAAAAATCATTTTGAACATGCATATCTAGGATCACGTAGATCATTGAAAATTTTGCTGTATATTTTCTAGTGATAAAATTTACATGTATCCCAATCAGATCCCAGAATCACCGCTACTGGTACTTTTGGAGGCGTTTGATTCGACACAACCCTTATTGAAGAGAAAGTAGTTCGCCGAGTTTGGCCGCAATGTCTTCCATTGGTTCTTCTGCAGTACTCATGCCGCTTCGAGAGCCAAGTAAGGGGCTAACTTCGCGGAGATCTTCATGTGTTGTTTGATGAATGATGGGAACGAGTAGATCACGAGCCAGAAGTGTCGAGAGTTCTTTATCGGCGATGCCCTCTCCTTGAAGGCGCTTAAGTAGTGAAGGAGTTACCAAAACAATACCGACGCGTGACTTTGCTAGTCCCTTATCAATTTCACGAAGCAAAGATGTGCCGAGAAGGACATCTTTTTCGCTGAACCAAACTGAGACACCGCAAGATTCGAGCAAATCATGTAACACCTTAGCAGCCCCTTTTCTATCATCCCATGCGTGGCAAAGGAAAACGTCCCTAAGGTCTGGTATGGAGGCACGTTTTTCAACATTTTCGCGCACAGGATTAAGCGTCCGAACTTCTGCCGATGTATACATCACAGGTGAACTAGCTTGCGACCAGCTTGGTTTTACGTTTCTGCTAGTACCACCTCCACTACTTCGACTCTGCCCTCCCCTTGGTGAAGAGTAAGATGAAGGTGGAGAATAGGATGACCAGGAACGACTAGACCGGCTACTACATGCGGGGCAAGATGCTGCTCCGCTTGCGGTACGATGTCCATTTACTGGTGCTGTGCATCTTGCCATGTTTGCTACCTTTGGATTTTAGAAACCAAAAGGATAACAAAAAATACTCATTGCCTCATTAATATCAGGTTCATCTTGGCATTTTTGGTGCATCCAACAAAGGTACCTTTATGCAGATATGACCCATATGGTTTTGTTTTTTGTGTATACTATTAATACAAAGATTACCAACTATAATTAATCAGTGAGATTTACATGGCGGTTAAACATACACCTACAGGCGTTATACATCAGGGAAATAAGGGAAGTAAAACAGGATGTGGTGTTGATACAAAAAAACATTCTGATCACTGGGTAGCATCACATCAGAAGATAACTTGCGACAAAAATGGTTGTAAAAACTAACTTTTTTGGATGT
>CAKZQF010000089.1 GCA_937139475.1 uncultured Gammaproteobacteria bacterium
TGATGTTCCTGCTCTGGATGCAGTGCTCTTTCTGACACCCAGATCTTCACAAGTTGATGTGGTTCAGTCAGTAGGTCGCGTAATGCGCTTGTCTGAAGGGAAGCAACAGGGCTATGTCATTCTGCCAGTTGTTATTCCAGCAGGAGTTGAACCAGAGGAAGCCCTGAACAGCAACGAAACCTACAAGGTGGTCTGGCAGGTGCTGAATGCGCTTCGCTCCCATGACGACCGCTTTGACGCCATGATCAACAAGTTGGAATTTAATGGCTCCATGCCATCCAAGATGGAAGTGGTGGCTGTGGCAGACCATGTGGCTCCAAAGGCTAAGGCAAAAACCAAGGCCGAACGTAAAGCAGGCAAAGCCAAGGGCGGTAGTGCCATAGGAAGTAAAGACACTGGGCCTAGACCAGAGCAGGGTGAGTTGACCTTTGAGGTTGGCGAAATCGAACGTGCACTCTACGCCAAGATAGTGAAAAAATGCGGCAACCGCCACCACTGGGAAGATTGGGCAAACGACATTGCTAAAATTGCCAACACCCATATCGACCGCATCAAAGCCATCTTAGAAAATAAAAACAACACCGAAGAAATAGCCGCCTTTGAAGCCTTTGCTACCGAGCTACGCGATGACTTAAACAACAGCATTAGCGATGAAGAAATTATCGAAATGCTGGCACAGCACCTAATTACCAAGCCCGTATTTGATGCGCTATTTGAGCAATACAGCTTTGCTAGTCACAACCCCATGTCTAAGGCAATGCAAAGCGTGTTAGATAAACTGCAAGAACACAGTCTAGACAAAGAACGTAACACCCTAGAAAGCTTCTATGAATCGGTAAAAATGCGTGCCAGTGGCATTAACAGTGCCGAAGGCAAACAGCGCATTGTGGTGGAGCTATACGATAAGTTTTTCCGTAATGCCTTCCCACGCATGACTGAGCGCTTAGGCATTGTTTATACACCTATCGAAGTGGTGGACTTTATTATCCATTCGGTTGAACACGTGTTAAACACCGAGTTTAACAGCAGTATGGCCGAGAAGAACGTTCACATACTTGACCCCTTCACAGGCAAACGTTACATACCTTCTTTTAATCCCACACCATACATGCTTCAATGGTGACAAATTAAAAAGCTCTTTGTTCAGATGGAAATCCTTACTGACTAGTATTGAGCTATTCAAGGAGGAACCTAATGGCCAGTCTTGAACTTATCCATTATCAACCACGACGAGCAGAGATAAATGAAGGCTCGCTTCAGTGGAAAGACTTAAAAAGAAAGCCAATCAAAAACCTTCCTCAAATTGTTTGGGAAGATAATTCAACTTGGGCTGAAGCTAATCTTTGGGCGTTGGATCAAGCCACATCCTCAAAGCGTGATTTAAAAACAGTCCGTTCTAATATGTCTCACCTTCTTGCGTATGCGAAATGGTTGGAAGCTGAGTCAATGACTTGGTGGCATTTCCCTGAAAGAGAAAGTGAGCGATGCCTTATTCGTTTCAGAGGGGCTTTGGTAGCAGCAAGAAATAATGGCGAGCTTGCGCCAAGCAGTGCGTCACAGAGAATGGCGGCAGTGATCCGTTTCTATAAATGGATGCTCTCACGTCGGCTTATTTCACCGGAATGGCCAATGTGGGAAGAGCGCTCTGTAGGAATAACGCTCACGAATTCATTTGGTCTTGAACACACCATGCGTGTGGCTAGCACTGATCTCTCGATACCTAATCGCAAAGTCGCCGGAGCCATACAACTTGAAGATGGCCTTCTACCCGTATCTGTTTCGGCAATGAAAGAAATACTCGCACTATCAGATCGAATTGCAACCGAAGAGCTTTCTTTAATGCTGAGAATAGGTTTCTTCACAGGGTTGCGTATCGGTTCTATTACAGACCTTAAGGTTCAAACACTCCACAATGCCACAATTGTTCCCGAAGTAGGCTGGAAGCGCCTGGCGGTTGGTCCTGGAGCAAGACCTCCAGTCTCAACCAAATTCAGTGTTTCTGGTTCCGTGCCCATTCCAGAAGAACTTCTCGAAACACTCCTTTCGTATTCAATCAGTACAAGACGACTAAAGCGGCAAGCATTAGCAAGTCCTGAAGATCAAGGTCTGCTTTTTCTTACACGTTATGGAAATTCATATAGTGGTGATGATAGCCGAGCCGTCAACGTGGAAATGTCGCGCCTACGGTCAGCTGGTAAAAAAGAAGGCATAAAAGTGCTGCGTGGATTTCATTTTCATAGAACTCGAGCAACTTTTGCAACGGAGTTAATGCGGGTTGCACTTAAGTTCATGCCGGTTGGTGATGCCATTCAGTATGTGAGGGAATCCTGTCTTCATAAAGATGAAAGCACAACCATGAAATACATAAAGTTCATCGAAGCGAATAAGGCAATGTCCGAAGCGGCAGATGCATTTACTAGCTTATTCATGGGGCTTGCTAGAGGATCTGCTGATGAGTGAGCTAGATCTTACGTTTCCTAGTTTTCCACTTGGTACACATCAAGTGCCATGGGATATGAAAATACTACTATTCAAAGATGCTGCAAGTGTAGCCCGAAAATCGGCGATGTTATCGATAGATAAGGGAGAATTTGGCAAGCCAATCGAAGAACGAATCCCACTAGTTATTGCTTTTCATGAAACTATTTCTTCTATGATTAGCCTCGGAAAATCTCGGGCACTGATTGAGTCTAACCTAGAAGTTCTTTGGCGACTTTTTGCTTGGACAGACTCCAGCTCTGGGTTCATTTCTAAAGAAACGATTATCGATATTTTTAAGCATTGGACTGAGCTTCAAATCCATAGATCTCATGTTAAAAAAGAAATAAGCGCCATTTACGCTTATAGACAAGTATCAAGAATAGCTAATCTAATTGCAAAAGCACTACAGCTCCCAGGCATTAAGCCCGGTAGAAACTTAGTACTTCAAACAAGGATGAGAAAACCGTCTGAAAAGAAGCGCGCTTTAGGGGTAGAAGCTGATAAGCAGAACCTAGATCACACATTCGAGTATGGTCGTGTACTAACAAAAATATGCGGCGCATTGGATGTAACAACAGTCAGAGGAAAACTACCAATACTTATTGATGTCGGCAGTGACATGGTGCTGACGTTAGCGGGTAATTTAAAAGACCCAGGTATGGACACAAACTCTATTAAAGGTATGACCATGAGGCGCAATGCTCAGATTGCCAGAGCGCCATTGACGGATGATGAAAGCCTGTTCGATAGACACAAGCGTTCTGGAATACTTAACCAAAGAGTAGAAGCAGAGTTGCTTATATTTATTGCGCAAACTGGAATGAATCTTACCCAAGCAGCGAGACTTGAAAAGGAGAGCTATCGATGGAAATCAAACGGTGAAGATCTTGAGGTCTTTCGTGTTTATAAAGGTCGCCGTAGTGGTGAAGCCATTTTTCGTTGTTTCAAATCGTATCGTGAGCACCTAGAAAAATATATGGTTTGGCTAGATGAAACGGGGTTTAGTGATCATGACAATCGATTATTCCCTCTTTTGAGTAGAGGCATTATTCGCGCGAAAGGCGCTAAGGTGAAGTTTTCTACTACCAAAGAGACATTCAAGAAAATCAATCTAGCGTTGATCGGGCCTCAGCAACTGCGTAAAACCCGAGTAAACTGGTTGCTGAGACGCAGCCGAGATCTAGACCTTACTGCTGAACAAATGGCACACGATAAAGGTGTTCTTCTACGTGACTACGAGATGCCACATCACCAATCAGCAGCCGCTGAAATTATTAATTTTCACAACGCAACAGATCCTGCTTTTTCACCGCCTGGCCCCGGTCTTTGTATTGACGAAGGCCATAAACCTGAATCGATAGCAGAACTTCCTAAAGAAGCGCCAAAACCAGATTGCGTTAGTCCGGAAGGTTGTCTTTTCTGTACCAAGCATCGAGATATCATGAGTTCTGAATATTGTTGGAAACTTGCATCTCATTCTCACATAAAGAGTTTGGAGACAGCTTTCTATAAACCGTCTAATAAACAAGAAGTGCACCCAGGTTATCGCGTTGTTGACCGAATCACTCAAAAACTCGAAGCGATTGCCTCAGGTAGCCAGATTAGAGCTATGTGGGTCAAAGAAGCAAAAGATTCAATTCGCTCGGGTAAGTATCACCCATATTGGGATGGGCATATCAAATTGTTGGAGATGATTGTATGAATGTTGCTGAGCTTCCAGGATTACAAATTGAGTCACCGATAATTACGACTGGTGCGGAAAATTTCAGGCCATCTAGTTGGCCGCCTCCGATTGATTTTCCTGTGATTACTGATGCAGAAGGAAATGTGGTTTCGCGTTATGGTGACGTTCGCTGGGATCTATCCCCTTGGGCAGGCCATACACTGACCATTCATTTTGGAGATGGACCAGGGCAAGGAAAAAGAATAAGTCCAGAGAATGCATCTTTGTTGCGTCAAATAGTTGCTTGGTGGCTATGGGGAACGGCGGCTGTGCGCTCGGCCCGTTCTTTAGTTTATAGGTTTGAGTCTATCAAACCGCTATTTGTAGCGTGCACAGATAACGGCATAGTGGCGTCCGAGTTATACAAGTTCCCCAGAGTAATTCAGGACGTTGCTAGCTATTACTCTGCTAGAGGCAATAGGCTTATCTCTTACCTAAATGCGTTGAGTTATGCCGAGGATCAATTGGGATTTACCCTACTTAACGAAAAAGGGATGAAAATTCTCAGCGAAGCTTTGCCAAATAATGACGAAACACAAACAGCCTATATTCCAGTGCGCATTTGGAATTATCAGATCTCCCGATTGCGAGAATGTTTGGATGACTTTATAGCTCATAAAGATGATATCGAAGCTTGTTACAATTTTTGTTTAGATGCCTATGCAAAAAATGCCGGAGGCAGTCTTTCGATGGCTTTTGGAGGGCTCCGAGATGATGCCCCATTTAACGGAGCACGACCTATCGGTTTGCAGAGATCAGGCAAAGTGTTTTATGGCATATTTCGCGAAACAACTAGGAATTATAAAATAGAGCAGCTTCTAGAAAAGTGGTGTAACACTGAAAATAAGATGGCGCCGGTCACTCTTTCAAGCTATTTGAGTTTAGTTTGCCAGGCTGGCCTTGCGTATATTCTGAATTTCTCTTTGATGCGTGTTGAAGAAGCGGGAAAGCTAAGAGCCGACTGTTATGAGGTCGAGTCCGATCCTTTGGGTAATGACATTCATCTTTTAAAAGGTATTACGACTAAAACCATTGAAGATGGCGACGCTCGTTGGATTGTTTCACCAACTGTAGATATTGCAATTAAAGCGATGACAGCTGTTGCAAGTATGCGAATGAAAGCTGCTATAGAAAACCCATTTATTGAATTAGCCAAGGAAGATATTGATAACCCAGTCTTGCAGTCTCTAACTCATGAGCCATGGAGCCCAAGGACACCGCGCTCACAGCCAATTAAAAAATTCAAAAAGGCGAGATCCTATGGAGACATATGGAATATCTGGCCAAAACTATTTGATGCTAAAGAACTGACTATCACAGAATCAGATCTGGAGATGGCTAACCGGTTGACTGACGGACTTGATCCGGAAAAGTTTTCTGTAGGAAAGGTATGGCCATTAGCGTGGCACCAACTACGGCGCACCGGAGCGGTTAATATGCTTGCAAGTGGTTTGGTAACGGAAAGCTCGCTTCAATACCAGCTTAAACATGCCACGCGTGCGATGAGCCAATACTACGGCAAAAACTATTATCGGCTAAAAGAACCTCTGAACGACGAGGCTCGTGGTTATTACCTCCGTGAAATGTACCAGGCAATGGTACGCGAATTTAAGTCCTTACAATCCGATCAATATATATCTCCTCATGGTGAGAAACGGAAGGATCAGATTCTTCACGAGATAACTGAAAAAGATCATAAGCAGCTAATCAAAGCGGCAAAGGCAGGTCGCATAAGTTACCGGCAAACATTTCTAGGTGGCTGCGCAAACTCAGGGCCGCCCTGTCCATTAGGTGGTATCAGTAACATCAGTTCCTGTATGGGATTCGGTGAAGAAAAGCCATGCAAATCTGCATTATTGGATAAAGACAAACTACCGATGATAAATCAGCTTAGAGAAGTGGTTTCTATTCAAATTATTGAAGCCGAAGAAGGCTCACCCATGCATGAATCATTACAAGCACAATTAGAATCAGCGGAGCGAGCAATCAATGTCATCGAAAACTGTTGAACAAAAGAAAGTAAGTAAAGCTGAATTGAAGTTTAGGGATGCTTTTGAACGTCTCAAACTTGGAAAGCCAGACATCCTCCCCAAAGGCACGCCGCTCAGCCAGAATAATGTGGCCAAAGAGGCAGGCGTTGACCCTTCAGCACTCAGACGAGCTCGGTTTCCTGAATTAGTGGCAGAGATCCAGGAGTGGATTGAAGCACACAAAGACGAGAAAACCACAAAATCACCCAGGCAAATGATGCTTGCTCAAAGGTCGAGAAACCGAGATTTAAAAGAGAAATACAGTTCTCTCGAAGAGCAAAGAGATAAGGCGCTAAGCCAATTACTGGACGCTCAGGCATGCATTCTGGAGCTTACCTTGGAAAACCAACGGCTTCGCGCCCAATTACCAAGCAGTAAAGTAACGCATCTCTCAGATCGAAATAATTTAAGTTGAACTCACAAAATGCTACTCAAATCTATAATTACTGGTATGCTACGGTGTTAATTCTAAAAACAAATTAGGGGCACAGCCATGATCCGCTGCCATCTCGCCCGTATGATGGGCGAACACAAGATGCGTATTGCTGACGTTGCCAGAGAGACGGGGCTTAGTCGCGCTACTATCACGCTGCTCTACAAAGAAACGGCCCAGAAAGTGGATCTGGAATCCATTGAGAAGCTGTGCCTGCTGTTCGAGTGCCAGGTAGGTGACCTGCTCGAACTGGCATAGAACTGAACAATCTTTTAAAGATAACGAACCAACAATTATAAACAGGAAGACTACATGACAAGCATCCAACAACGTGCTGCCCTTCAACGCCAGATCTGGGCCATTGCCAACGATGTGCGCGGCTCAGTAGACGGCTGGGATTTTAAACAGTATGTCCTCGGCACCCTGTTTTATCGCTTCATCAGCGAAAACTTTGCTCTCTATATTGAGGCCGGTGACGACAGTATTCATTACGCCGCGCTTAGCGATGAGGTAATCACGCCAGACATCAAAGACGATGCCATTAAAACCAAGGGTTACTTCATCTATCCCAGCCAGTTGTTTGCCACTGTGGCTAAAAACGCCAACAACAACGAAAGCCTGAACACTGACTTGGCCGCTACCTTTTCCGCTATCGAAGCCTCGGCCAATGGCTACCCCTCTGAGCCGGACATCAAAGGCTTGTTTGCCGATTTCGATACCACCAGTAACCGACTCGGTAATACCGTTAAAGACAAAAATCTGCGTTTAGCGGCCGTTTTAAAAGGTGTGGCAGGTTTGGATTTTGGTCATGATTTTTATGAAAAGAGCGATGCTGCCCAAATCGACTTATTCGGCGATGCTTACGAATTTCTTATCTCCAACTATGCCGCCAATGCCGGTAAATCTGGTGGTGAATTTTTTACCCCGCAGCACGTTTCAAAGCTGATTGCCCAGCTGGCCATGCATAAGCAAACCAGCGTTAATAAAATTTATGACCCGGCTGCCGGTTCCGGTTCGCTGCTGCTGCAAGCCAAAAAGCATTTCGACGCCCACATTATTGAAGAAGGCTTTTTCGGGCAGGAGATAAACCACACCACATACAACCTGGCTCGTATGAATATGTTTTTGCATAACATCAACTACGACAAGTTCAATATGCAGCTAGGTAATACTCTAACCGACCCGCACTTTGGTGAAGATAAACCCTTTGATGCCATCGTTTCTAATCCGCCTTACTCAGTGAAGTGGATTGGTAGCGACGACCCAACCCTAATTAACGATGAACGCTTTGCGCCCGCAGGCGTACTCGCGCCCAAATCCAAAGCCGACTTTGCCTTTGTACTGCATGCGCTGAGTTACCTGTCCAGTAAAGGCCGCGCCGCTATTGTTTGTTTCCCAGGTATTTTTTATCGCGGCGGTGCTGAGCAAAAAATCCGTAAGTATCTGGTCGATAACAACTACGTCGAAACGGTCATTTCGCTCGCGCCCAATTTATTTTTTGGTACCACCATCGCCGTCACCATTCTTGTGCTCTCCAAACATAAAACGGATACTAATACCCAGTTTATTGATGCAAGCGCTTTGTTTAAGAAAGAGACCAATAACAACACGCTCACCGATGAACACGTCAAAGCGATCATGAATGTGTTTGATAGCAAAGCGAATGTGGATCACTTTGCTCGGTCTGTGCCTTATGATGAAGTTGCTAACGACTACAACCTTTCTGTAAGCTCTTATGTCGAAGCCAAAGACACCCGCGAAGTGATTGATATTGCAGAATTGAATGCTGAGTTGAAAACCACCGTCAAAAAGATCGATCAGTTGCGCTTAGATATCGATGAGATCGTTGCGGAGATTGAGGGGTGAGTGAATTGGGTATGTTAAAAGATCTCCTTTTTGGTATTGAGGTTGAATGGAAGCAGTTAGGAGAAGTTTCCACGTTTCTTAATGGAAGAGCATATAAGAAGCCTGAACTGCTGGCTGAAGGAAAGTATCCAGTCTTGAGAGTCGGAAATTTCTTCACAAACAACAGCTGGTATTTTTCCGATCTTGAGCTGAATGAAGATAAGTACTGTGATTATGGTGACTTACTTTATGCATGGTCTGCTTCATTTGGCCCAAGAATTTGGGAAGGAGAAAAGGTAATTTATCACTATCATATTTGGAAGGTTATTCCAGATGATTCCTTGGTGATAAAAAAGTTTCTTTATTATTTACTTGATTGGGATGCCAAATCACTCAAAGAAGAAAGCTCAACGGGGTCTACCATGCTTCACATAAGCAAAGGCTCTATTGAAAAGAGGCTAGTCCCCATCCCTTGCCCAGACAACCCTAAAAAATCCCTAGAAATCCAAGCCGAAATCGTCCGTATACTGGACACCTTCACCGAGCTGACCACCGAGCTGACCACCGAGCTTAATGCCCGTAAGAAACAATACAACTACTATCGTGACCAGTTGTTGAGTTTTGAAGAAGGGGAAGTGGAGTGGAAGACGTTGGGGGGTCTAACGACAGACAAATTCTGGATCATGCCTGCCACACCAAAATTCGATGAAAATGAAGATGTGCCCTACATAACATCGAAAAACATCCGTGGTGGCGACATCTTTTTTGATAAGGTGAAATTTATCTCCCGCGATGATTTCAACAACTTGTCGCGCAATAGGCCAATACTCGCAGGCGACTTCCTTATTAGCATGATTGGTACGATTGGTGAGATTGCACGGGTTAAAAAAACAGATCTAGATTTTTATGGACAGAATATGTATCTGATACGTCTAGATGAAAGCTTATTACACAGTGGTTATTTCTTACACTTCTTCGACTCTCCAAAAATGAAAAGCCATTTTAATGCGGTCAAAAATAATTCTGGACAAGGATACTTGAAAGCAAACAATATCGACGGCATTTCTGTCCCAGTACCGTCACTATCAGAACAAAAACGTATTGCAGCCATCCTCGACAAATTCGACGCCCTCACCAACTCCATCACCGAAGGTCTACCTCGTGAAATCGAACTGCGCCAGAAGCAATATGAGTATTACCGCGATTTGCTGTTGAGCTTCCCTAAGCCTGATACAGAGGCGGCGGACTGATGCATCCGCTTAAGCTCACAGGAGCATACTGTCCCCAGACATTCATTCATAAGGAAGGAACCCTATGACCAAGCAGCTGAGCCTGAAAGACCAAACCACTGAATTTTTACTCTACACCACCCCTAATGGCGCGGTAAGAGTAGAGGTTCTGCTTAGTGGCGAAACCCTCTGGCTTACTCAGAAGCGTATGGCCGAGCTGTTTGGCGTGGGCGTGCCGGCCATTTCCAAGCATCTGAAAAACATCTTTGAAAGTGGTGAGTTACAGCAGGAGTCAGTTCTTTCCATTTTGGAAACAACTGCCGAAGACGGTAAGAAATACCAAACCCAGTACTACAATCTGGATGCGGTGATTTCGGTGGGCTATCGGGTCAATTCCGCTCAGGCCACCCAATTCCGCATCTGGGCGACTGCACTCATCAAAGAATACATCATCAAGGGCTTTACCATGGATGATGAACGCCTGAAAAATGGCCGTTTCTTTGGTAAAGACTACTTTCGTGAACTGTTGGAGCGGGTGCGCTCCATACGCGCCAGCGAGCGGCGCATCTATCAGCAGATCACCGATATTTTTGCCGAGTGCAGTATCGACTACGACCCTAAGTCCAAAACCACCCAGCAGTTTTACGCCCATGTGCAAGACAAGTTTCACTTTGCCATTACCGGCCATACCGCCGCCGAGATTATTTCGCTAAAGGCCGATGCCAGCCAAGCCCTGATGGGCATGAGCACCTATAAAAATGCACCAGACGGGCGGGTGTTAAAATCGGATGCCACGGTGGCTAAAAATTACTTAAACGAAGACGACATCAAAAAGTTGGAACGCGCGGTGTCAGCCTTCTTTGATTACATAGAGGGCATTATTGAACGTCGCAATACCTTTACCATGGAAGGCTTTGCCGAGAGTGTGAATAAGTTTCTTGCGTTCAATGAGTATCAGATTCTGGAAGGCTACGGAAGTGTTTCGCGCAGCTGGCTGAGCAGAAAGCCCATACGGAATACGATAAGTTTAATAAGCAGCAAGGTATCGAATCCGATTTTGATCGGGAAATGAAAAAGCTGTTAAAAAATAAGGGCTCACAGGATGACTGACTATAAAACCATCGCTGAATCGAACAACTTTATTGTTCTGGATAAATACAAAAAAGATTGGAAAGTGGCAGAAAGCTACCAGAGTGAAGATGCCTTAGAGCGTGAGTTGATTCAGGATCTGCAAAACCAAGGCTATGAGTTTTTACCCGGCTTAAATAATCCTGAGGCTATGCTGGCCAATGTGCGCCAGCAACTACAAACTCTCAATAATGTAGAGTTTTTAGAGGGCGAATGGCAGCGTTTTGTGGAAACTTATCTGGATAAGCCCAGCGACACCATCCTGGATAAAACCCGTAAGATTCACGATGACTGTATTCACGACTTTGTGTTTGATAATGGCAGCATTAAAAACATCTACCTGGTGGATAAAAAGAACATTGCTCGCAACAAAGTGCAGGTCATCAAACAGTTCGAGCAAACCGGCAGCCACGCTAATCGTTATGATGTGACCATTCTGGTCAATGGTATACCGCTAGTACAGATCGAGCTGAAAAAGCGTGGTGTCGCTATTCGTGAAGCCTTCAACCAGGTGCACCGTTACAGTAAAGAGAGCTTTAACAGCGAGCATTCCCTGTATAAGTATTTGCAGTTGTTTGTGATTTCGAATGGCACCGACAGCCGTTACTTTGCCAATACCACCCAACGTAATAAAAACAGCTTCGACTTCACCATGAACTGGGCGAAGGCGGATAACAGCCTGATTAAAGATCTTAAAGACTTTACCGCGACCTTCTTCCAAAAAAATACTCTGCTCAACGTGTTGTTGCATTACTCGGTGTTTGATGTCAGTAACACCTTGCTGGTCATGCGCCCCTACCAAATAGCCGCTACCGAACGCATATTGTGGAAGGTGAAAAGTTCGTTTGAAACGAAAAATTGGAGCTGTCCAGAAAGCGGTGGTTTTATCTGGCATACCACTGGCTCAGGTAAAACCTTAACCAGCTTTAAAGCCGCACGTTTGGCAACAGAGCTGGAGTTTATCGACAAGGTGTTCTTTGTGGTCGACAGGAAGGACCTCGACTATCAGACCATGAAAGAATATCAGCGCTTTTCGCCTGATAGTGTGAATGGCTCAGACAGTACCGCTGGTTTAAAGCGTAATCTGGATAAAGATGATAACAAGATCGTCGTTACCACCATTCAGAAGCTCAACAACCTGATGAAGAGCGAGGGTGATCTGCCGATCTACAACAAGCAGGTAGTGTTCATTTTTGATGAATGCCACCGCAGCCAGTTTGGTGAAGCACAGAAAAACTTGAACAAGAAATTCAAACGATTCTATCAATTTGGCTTTACCGGTACGCCAATCTTCCCGCAAAACGCATTAGGTGCAGAAACCACTGCCAGCGTGTTTGGTCGCGAGCTGCATTCTTATGTCATCACCGATGCGATTCGCGACGAGAAAGTACTCAAGTTCAAGGTGGACTATAACGATGTGCGGGCACAATTTAAGGCTATTGAAACAGAGCAAGATGAGAAGAAACTAAGCGCTCTTGAAAACAAACAGGCCTTATTGCACCCAGAGCGTATTCGTGAAATCTCCCAGTATGTTCTGAAAAACTTCCGCCAGAAGACACACCGATTACAGTCGAACGCTAAGGGCTTCAATGCCATGTTTGCCGTGAGCAGTGTGGATGCAGCTAAGTTGTATTATGAATCCCTTAACAAATTACAGGCAGACCCTTCATATAAAAACAAGGAAAAGCCATTAAGAATCGCTACCATCTTTTCCTTTGCTGCAAATGAAGAGCAGGATGCGGTGGGCGAGATTTTGGATGAGAGTTTCGATGTCTCTGCAATGAACAGTAGCGCTAAAGAGTTTTTAAATGCAGCGATAGATGATTACAACGCCTTCTTTAAAACCAACTTCAGTGTCGATAGTAATGGCTTTCAGAATTACTATCGTGATTTGGCGAAACGGGTTAAATCTAAAGAGATCGACCTGTTGATTGTGGTAGGCATGTTCTTAACCGGGTTCGATGCTCCGACACTCAA
>CAKZQF010000090.1 GCA_937139475.1 uncultured Gammaproteobacteria bacterium
CCAAGGGGGAGACGATGGTGAGGTAAAGATACCACCGCTAGTAAAATCTAATGTGCCGCCTACTAACCATGTGCCAACGATGGCCAACAAGAAAAACACAATGGAAGTGGAGAGTAAAATGGCTAAATAGACTCGTCCACCCTGCTTGGCCTTGCTATTGCCCTTATGGGTGACTAGCGGATAAGTTGATAAGGTTAGTAGTTCATAAAAAATATAGAGGGTAAAAAGGTTATCAGCGAAGGATATCCCCATCACAGCCGCGATAGATATTGAGAAAAACTGATAAAAACGCGTTTGATGCTTTTCCTGATTGCGGCGCATATAGCCTATTGAATACACGTTAGTGACTAACCACAAAAAACTGGCCATTAAAGCAAACAGCAGGCCCAGTGGTTCGGTAGCAAAGCTTATTGATAATCCTGGCAGCATATCTAACCAGATCACCTGGCTTGTGTTCCCTGCAGCAGAATCTTGGTACAGGGTGTATATGATAACCAAGAGAAATGCACTAACGGATAAAGAAATCGTTTCTCGAATATTCGGCCTTTCTTTCGCCACAGCGATTGCCAGTGTGGCCACAAGTGGCAACACTATCGCAAGCTGTAGAGTTAGCTGAGCGCTCGAGAAAATCATGGTGAGGCCCCCAGTAAATATTGCGCGGTTAAGTTGGAGATGGTTACCGTGAAGTTGGTATCGGTGCCGAAATATAGGTTAGCTAATACAAGCAGCCAAGTGGGTAATAATATAGATAAAGGGGCCTCTTTTATGTTGCTTGATGATTCAACAGAAGGCGTAAAGTAGGCTGCTTCTACGATGCGCCAAACATAAACAATGGATAGTAGTGAGCCGATTAGAATCAGCACGGCCATTGGCCACCATCCATTTTCCAGTGTAGCCCGCAATAAATACCACTTACTAATAAAACCAACGGTCAGTGGCAAGCCCACCAAGCTTAACCCGCCAATCACTATGGCTGCCATCGTCCAGGGCATACGTTGGCCTAACCCTGAAAAATGTTCCAGCTGAACACTGCCGACGCGGTACATTACGCCCGCTAGCGCTAAAAATAGTGCGCCCTTCATTAATGCATGGTTGAACAGATGCAATAGGGTTGCGACAAGTCCACTGGTGTTATTGAGCCCCAGCGCTAGCATCATATAAGCGACTTGCGCGACACTGGAATAGGCAAAGAGCTGTTTGACGTCTTGTTGGTAAATTGCCGTGATTGAGGCGACAAAAATACCAGCTAACCCTAGCGCAACCAAGATGTATTGCAGGGGTAAGATAGAAAAAGAAAACTCCACGCCAAAGATTGTAAAAATGAACCGTAATAGAATATAAATTGCAACCTTAGTCGCCGTTGCAGCGAGTAAGGCGCCAACGACTGATGGTGCAAAGCTATAGGCATTTGGTAGCCACCAATGTAAAGGGAATAGAGCGAGCTTTAAGCACACTCCCACAGTAAAAAATGAAAACGCTGTAACCAAGGTTCTGGAGTCAGCAACATTAACTAGTTGTAATGACAAGTCATGCATATTTAAGGTACCAGTTGTTATGTACATTAAACCGATACCAATTAATATGAACGTGGCACCAACGGTCCCGACAAGTAAATAGCGCAATGCCGCCGTTAGGGCGCGCCGGTCTGAACCTAGTGCAATGAGAGAGTAGGATGCCAGCGCGGAAATTTCTAAGAAAACAAACACATTAAATACATCTCCCGAGGCTACTATCCCCAACATGCCCGCGAGGCAAATGAGAAATAGAACATAAAATAATGTCAGTTTGCTCTCTTCTATCTCGGCGGTAATGCTGGTGTGGGCTGCCAGTAAAATAATGCTACTTGTTGCTGAAATAATTAACGATAAATAAGCATTGAGATAATCAATTCGATATTCAATACCGATGGGAGCACTCCATCCGCCAAGAGAATAAATGATGGTGCCGTTCGTCATGACTTGTTGCAGCAAAACAACACTGATGATAAATGCCATGAAACTGGAGACCAAGGTAAACAGCCATACCAGCTTTGGCCTGCCAATAAACAGGCATAATGGAGCTGCCACAAGTGGCACAATCACCTGTAATATGGGTAGTTGCGCAATCATTATGGCTGATCCTTGTGTTGTATTTCCTCTTCTTCAATTGTGCCGTAGGCTTGTTTGATCCGAATAACTAACGCCAGAGCAAGTGCCATGGTCGAAATACTAACGACGATGGCCGTTAGAATTAAGACATGAGGTAGTGGGTTGGAATACAGGGTTGAACCTTGTTCGGTGGCTTGTTTGAGGATCGGGGCTGTAGCGCCGGTTATCTTAGCCATGCTAATGAAAAAAATGAATACCGCAGTTTGGAAAACGGTGAGGCCGATAATTTTTTTTATAAAGTTTCCCTGAGAAATTAAGATGTATAAGCCATTCATCATTAAGATCATGACAACCCAATAATTAAAGGAATCCCATATATTCATTGTGCTTCACCTATTGAGTGCATTTGGCCGGAAAAGCTAAAAAATATCAACATGATGGTGGAAGCAACAGTAATGCCAATGCCCATTTCGACAGCGAGTGTCCCTAAGTGTTGAGCCTCAATAGGCGCCTGTGCCAATACGCTATAATCCAGAAAATTTTCACCCGACAATAGGGAAAGTAAGCCAACACTAGAATATATAAGCACTCCGAATGCGGAAAATAATTTTAGCCAGGCGACACTAATGACATCTAATGCAGCCTGTAGGCCAAATATCATCGTGTAAAGCACAATGGCAGAGGCGAAAATAACTCCTGCTTGAAAGCCGCCTCCAGGGCCGGTATGACCGTGAAACTGGACGTATAATGCAAACAGTAAGATGAGTGGAATGAGCATCTTAGAGACCACTCGCAATATATGATGTTGCTTCATTGGTGCCGGCAGTATCGTTTTGTCGATAGGGGCAATTGGATAGCTCTTTTGGCTGCTTAATAGGGCTAATACACCGACACCGGCGGTAAAAATCACCACCAATTCACCAAAGGTATCGTATCCCCTATAGCTAGCTAAGACACTGGTCACAAGATTGACAATGCCCGTTTCGGCATAGGATTGGTTAATGTAGTATGAGCCAACATGCTGGTGTATCGGGGCGGCGGCGGAACCGAACGGTGGCATTTGTAATGTTCCGTAAATAAGCAATGCGCCAGTCGTTAATACGATAATTAAGCCAAATAGCGGTTTTTCGCGTTGGGGTTTTTCGAATCGTCCAGTTAAGGATAATGTTGATAGTAATAACAATGTAGAAACCACCGCACCGACAGCGGCTTCGGTAAAAGCAACATCGACGGCATCCATCACCACAAAGAAACTGGCGCAAAGCAAACTGTAAATGCTTAATAACATGACTGTTGCAAGGAGGTCGTGCGCTCGCGTGATAGCAAAAGCCGTCAAAAGTAAAAAGCACATTAAAACTACATGAATTAGTGATTCGATGGTCTTTCTCCTGTACTTATTTAGCCGCATCCTTATTTGTTGTGGCGGCGTTGGCAAGGGTATAGCTAATAGTGGGGCTAGTTATTAATGTAAAAAGTAAGATAAGCACGAGTTTGGCCAATGTCGTATCCCAGCCACTTTGGAGCATGAGTCCGATTAAAATAAGCCCTGAACCTAAGGTATCGGTGATCCCCGCAGCATGCATTCTGGTGTAGAAAGAAGGGAAGCGAAAAATACCTATCGCTGCAATAATACTTGCCAGCCCACCAAGTAATAAACAGATAACGCTGAGCCCATTGATGACTTCGCTCATAAGCCCTCCTTGTCGTTAGCGCGTTGTTGTTGATACTCGAAAAAACGTAGCACCCCAATAATGCTAATAAAATTAACTAGTGCATAGACCATCGCGATATCAAGAAAATCTGGCCGGCCAGAGAGAAAGCCTAATACTGCAATAAACAGCACGGTCTTGGTGCCAAACATATTGACCGCAAGTATTCGGTCATAAATTGACGGACCGATAGCGGCACGCAGCAAAGCAAGACACATGACGAATAAAATGGCGATAATAGAGGCTAATAACATTAGCTTTCTAACCTTTTTATTTTGCTGGCTAGCTGCCCACTGAGTAATTCTTGTGCTAACTCTTTTGTTAACGCATGAACCTGTATCGAATCATTTTTAAAACCAAGGCTTAGGGTGCCAGGTGTTAGCGTTATAGAATTGGCGAATATAACCGTGCTGATATCATCTTTAAAATCTAGTTTTATCGTAATAATCTTGGGGCTGAGTGCTTGTTTACCCTGTAGTATTGTCTTTAGAACGTATAAGCTGCCAAGGACAATTTCTTTTATTAACCAAGCGTAAAAAGGGAGGATGCGGGTAAGTAGGTGCAATGGTTGTGACTCATGGTCAATTAGCCTCATTTTATGCGTGAGCAACATTACCAGCGCAATAGAGCCAAGCCCCAAGGACAGCTGAAAGCCACTATAATATTGAGAATTTACGCCCCAAAAAATAATTAAAAGTATAAATAAGCCAAAGACATAACGCATAATATCTCCCTATTAAATATTCACCCTGTATTACAGTTCCAGTATAAGTTTCCTTGGTTACAACCGCCTATAGGTATGCTGGTAACATACTCCAATATCGGTAAAGCGTAGTCGATATTCCCGCGGATGTGGTGGCTTTTAGTCTTGTGACAGCTTGATTATCAAACAGTCGGTACGCAAGTGATGCAGTACTTTTTCAGCTGTATTACCTAATAACAGATTGCTCACTCCTTCTCGCCCCACGCTACCGATGATCACCAAATCACTGTATAGCTCATTAGCTTGATGAGGGATCATTCTATCGGGGGGCCCGGCGATGATATGGCTAGTTATCGAGCTCATGTTATAAAGTGATAGCAGATCATCCATCTTTTCTTGTGCGGCTGGCGCCTTCGCTCTTTTGACGCTTTGCTTGTCGACCACATCAAAATCTAACATTGGTTTAGCAATAGGAATGCTATATACCGCGTGCAATTCGCTGTGGGTCGCCTTGGCCCAAGTATCTCCCCAACTCAAAATTAAGGAGTTAAGCTGCTGATGCATGATTTCATCGGTGGATAGATCCAGGGCTAATAAAATATTGGCTTTGGTTTTCCAACTAACATGGCTGGCAATTAAAATGGGGCAATGGAGGTGGCGTATTAATTGCCAGTCACAAGGGGTGTGGAACAGCGATTCACTGCGGTGTCCGCCTTTGATGACTAAGTCGACCGCTTTTTTGTTGCACCGCTCAACGACCCAATCAGCGACGTTGTCACCGTTTACTACGTTGGTCGTGATGTTGCTCGTATCATTAAAAACACTCTGAATACTAGAGCATAGGGCTTGTTCGGCTTGTTCTAGGTATTGTTGTGGTGTTAAGGAGGACTCTTCAGTATATTGGACGAACTTGACTACCTCTACGGAGGCATCCAAAGGAAAAGTAATATCACGAGCCTTTTCTAAAGAGAGCAGGTCGTCACTGTCTGTATTCGCAATCACCAACACGTGTTTGTTCATGGTCGTTTTTCCTCCAATTCTATTAATTCTAGAAGTACATTCTTGGATTTGTCAATTTATGACTCCCTCGTTACCACGAAGCTCCATTAGTTTTTGAATTTATTAGCAAGCTAGTTGTTTTTTCTCATCGCTCCATTGAGTTAACGAAAGTCAGATAGGCACTGTTAATTACAACAATTCGAGGACAAAAGAGCGATTCAAGAAAGATCGCTCCAGCTGAAATAAAGAAGCCTAGTCGCCTGAAAAAAATTTTCCCGTGAACGCCTGTCAGTTTCTGTGCAATGTCTGCGCTGATATATAAACTGCTGCGCAAGATGCACTTTTGTGGCGATGCTGTTATGCTCTTTTATCTGATTTTGTGTAATAAATAAAAAGGCGCCATTACCCATGAAAATTAAATTAGCAGCATTGTCTTGCCTGTTACTATCAACTTTAGCGTTTAGCGCTTTCTCAAGTGCGAATCAACCTATCGCTGAGCCGATAAAACAAGGGCTAGCTAAATTAGGATTAACCGCAACTTCAGTCAAACAATCAAAGGTCGGCGGTTTACTAGAGGTGGTGACTGACCGTGGGCTTTTTTATATTACTGAAAATGGTCAGTATTTGGTTCATGGCAAAATGTTCGATATTAAAGACGATATTGTGAATGAGACCGAGAATTCACTAACAAAAGTTCGCGTTGCAGGTGTTCAAGAGTTCAAAGACTCTATGATTACTTTTCCGGCTAAAAACGAACAACACAGGGTGACTGTATTCACCGATACGACGTGTGGCTATTGCCGGAAAATGCACTCGCAAATGCAGGCCTATAATGATTTAGGAATCACCGTTCAGTATTTGGCATTTCCTCGCAGTGGTGTTCAAGGCCCAACATTTAAAGAATTAAATGCGATTTGGTGCGCCGATAATCAGCAGCAATCACTTACTAAAGCTAAAAATGGCGAACGAATGGATTTAGCCAAGGTTAAATCGTGCCAGGCGCCAATCGCCGAGCATTATGCACTTGGGATGAAAGTAGGGGTTAACGGTACGCCATCGATAGTGTTAGAGAACGGTACCATGCTCCCTGGTTATCAAGATCCTGAGCAACTAAAGCAAGTGTTAACTGCAACGCCTTAGTATGAATATCCGCGACAGTCTTGCTAGGTTATTCATTAGCAAAACTGTCGTTATTTGGTTAAGACACTAATTGATGCCGGTTTGATATACTCATCGCTGCACTATACGAGCATCATTTAAACCTAGCTATGCTCGGCTGTTCTCGATTAAATAGGCTCGCTCACTTCATCTAATAAATAAATAAGTGATTGATAGTCTATGCCACTGTTTTGCGATAAGCCAATCTCACAGGTCCGGCTATTGCTATAACCTTGCACGCACCCTGTGACTTGCTTGGCTAATGGGGCGAGGGCGCTTTTATTTAGCGCTGGCATGAAAAGCCCTTTATCGCCAGCAAAGCCACAACAAGTGATCCCACTCGGTTCAATAACTTCATTGGCACAAGCCTTGGCAATATGACGCAGCGCGTCGCCTATCCCGGCTTTTTGACTACTACAAGTAACGTGTAGTGCAATAGACTGCTGCTTTGGCTTGATATTGAGTTTTGATATTAAGAATTTTGAACAAAACTCTGTTAGTTCATAAATCGGAAGTTCAGTGCCTATTTCTTTTACCCGTAAGTTGCAGGGACTGGTATCAAATACTATGGGTATTTCCCCGTTGTTACTTAACATGGCCAGCCTATCGAGTAATTGTTGGCCCTTATTGTTGGCGATATCTGCTGCACCTTTGCTGTGAAATGGCATGCCACAACATAAATTCGCTGAATCGTCTGGTGATATAACTTGGTAGCCAGCTTTGGTAAAAACAGCGAGTGCAACATCGGTTAAACTGCGACTATCTTTACAGTTAACACTTGGCCCCATGGTTCTACTGGCACAACTTGCAAAGAATATTACTTTAGGTCGTGTATCTTCGTTAGACAATTGACCATGTTCGGTTTGAACAATGCTTTTATTATTAGCACTTGCCGGCCAATTTGCATGCCATAAGGGTAACCTGGTACCTGAAAGCCGATGGCTAGCCGCGCCAATACTATTAACGACCTTGTTACCTAAAATTTTGTTGACTTTACCGTTAATGCTAAACGCCAGCCCTGCGCCTTTACTGACTGCAGCGAAGTTATTCGCAGACCATTTGGCAATGACTTTACCGACCTTGCCTAAGCGTTGTCCCCGTAGCTCTCTAATCAAATCGCCGGTATTAATCCCGACAGGGCAACGTTGTGCACACAAACCTGTTGCGGCGCAGCTATCAATGCCTAAATGTTGAAAATGCGCTTGGAGTTCCTTTAGCTCAGCTTGCTCTAGGGAGCTTAGCTGCTCTTGATTGTTAAGCTGCTGAACCCTGCGCCATATTGCGATACGTTGCCTTGGGGTTAAACTAAATTCTTTAGATGGGCAGACCGGCTCACAAAAGCCACATTCGATACACTTGTCGACGATTGGGTTGGCTTGTGGCAGGCGCTTTAGGTTTTTAATATGTGCGTCTGTGTCTTTATTTAAAATAACCCCTGGGTTTAATATGTTTTTGGGATCGAGTATTTGCTTTATGCGCTGCATTACTTGATAGGCGACTTCTCCCCACTCAAGTTCAACAAAGGGAGCCATGTTACGGCCTGTGCCATGTTCTGCTTTTAGTGAGCCGCCAAACTCAGTCGCTACTAGACCTGCGACTTGATGCATGAACTCATCATAGCGTTTGATTTCTGTTTCACTTTCAAATGATTGAGTAAAAACAAAATGTAGATTACCAGCCAGTGCATGACCAAAAATGATTGCTTCGTGATATGCAAACTGATCAAACAATTGGTGTAATCGAACAATGCCTTCCGCCAGCCGTTCAATAGGAAATGAAACATCTTCGATGATGACTGTGGTGCCCGTTTCACGTACCGCGCCAACTGCCGGGAACGTCGCTTTTCGAATAGCCCAAAGCTGTGCACAGAGCGCAGTATCGGTGGTAAATTCGATGGATTCAACAGGTGAGAATGATGCGATTACTTGAGCTACTTTAGCGATATTTTGTTGTAGGGCCTGCGCTGTTTCCCCACGCGTCTCAATCAGTAAGGCGGTTGTCTCATCGGGGTTATCGCAGAATCTGTCAGGTAAGCCGTCTTTTCCTTTTACTGAATTTAGGGCGCGTTGGTCCATTAATTCTACAGCTTCAACAGGACACTTGCTAAGTGCTGTTACCGCTAAGCAAGCCTGCTTGGCGGTAGCAAATGAAAACAATGCGCTGGCTTTGTGCTGATAATCGGGCACCGTGTGGTAAGTGATATCAGAGATAAAGCCTAGCGTTCCCTCTGAACCAATCATTAAATGCAGCAAAATATCGATAGGATCATCAAAATCTACTAACGCATTTATGGCGTAGCCGGTGGTGTTTTTTAAACGGTATTTATGTTGAATTAAATTACTTAATTTGCTGTCTTCTTTTACTTGCTTTGCTAATGCTGAGAGCTCTTCGAGCAGCTGGGCATGACTTTGCCTAAATGTCGTCACGCTGTCCTGATCATGAGTGTTTAGTTGGCTACCATCAGCCAAAATTAGACTCATTTGTTTCAGGCTATAATAGCTGTTTTTACTGACCCCACAACACATGCCTGATGCATTATTCGCCGCAATTCCACCAATTTTACAGGTGTTTATAGAAGCCGGATCGGGGCCTAATTTTCGCTGATAAGGGAGTAAATGTTTATTAGCGTCTGCACCAATAATGCCGGGTTGTAAACGAATAAACTCACCGTTTTGGCTTATCTCAAAGTCACACCAATCACTGGTCAGTAAAATGAGTACTGAATCTGAGATCGCTTGTCCTGATAGACTGGTTCCAGCTGCTCTGAAGGTAACAGCTACTAGGTGTCGGTTGGCTGATTCCATAACTTGCTGCATTTGCAACTCGCTCTCTACCCGCAGTACCAGTTGCGGTACTAGCTGATAAAAGCTTGCGTCAGTGCCAAATGCGCGGCGACGGGTAATATCATCAATAATGTTATTACTTGATAAGTGTGCTCTAACATCTGCTAGAAAGTGTTCATTGACAGCCATAACTAACCTATAAGTTTGATAATTAGCTCAACGGTGATCGAGCTTTAGATATCAATGTACACCCATTTGCACTGTTAAACTATTAGCAAAAATGATATTGTTTTTTTCCTTTTCTTACATAATGTGCAAGGGTTAAAAGTGGTAGCAAAAGCTGATGATTTAATTTTGTTTGTTATGGTTGTTGAAGCGGGTTCGTTTAGCAAAGTTGCTGAGCAGCTGGGACTAAGTAACTCAGTGGTTAGCAAACGTATAGCGCGGCTAGAGCAAGAGTTGAACACACCGCTACTTTACCGCACAACGCGCAAACTCAGTCTAACTGATGCGGGAAGCACATTTTATGGTAAAGCGAGATTGGCAAAGCTCGCCGTGCAAGAAGCCGAAGATGCGGTCACCGGATACAGTGAAGATATTCGTGGCACGATTAAGCTCACCATCCCGGTAGTATCAGCTCGCCTGGTGTTAAGTGAGGCACTGGCACAATTTTGTCATGATTATCCTAACGTTAGTATTGAATTGACAGTCAATAACCACTTGGTTGATATTATTGCGCAGGGTTATGACCTGGCTATTCGTACCGCGCATTTAGAGGACTCTTCACTGGTCGCTCGGCGGTTAATTAATTCAGACTGGGTTGTGTGCGCTAGTCCGCAATACTTAAAAAACAACGGTACGCCGCATTCCCCCAAGGAGCTAATCAAGCACAGTTGCTTAATTTACAAGTATGAAGGAGCGGGGCCGGAGCAGTGGGTGTTTAAAGACGATGGGCAAGAGTATGTTGTACAACTTAGCGGACGCTTTCGTTCGGACAATTTAAACTCTTTGAGTCAGGCTGCATTGTCTCATTTTGGTATTGCCTATCTACCTAAAGCATTAGTTTATGAAGACCTCATTGCTGGTCGACTGGTGTCAATTTTAGAGGGGAAAACGGCTAAGGATCTTGGTATCTATGCTGTTTATCCAAAGACTCGCCAGCCGGATAAGAAATTAAAGTTACTTGTGGAATATTTTAGGAAGGCCTTTCAGAAGAAAAAAGAATATTTTAATTAGGAATGTTGAGTTTAATCACTTTAATTTGTGTTCAACCAGTCTTTTATGTCTCTACAAGTGGCGCAGACAGGCTATCTAGCTGACTAAATTATTACGCTTTAAGCCACGTCTAACATTCTTACAGAGCTTCGCTAAGCGTGCTATTTCACCGAAATTTGGTATGGTTCCATTGTTAATTTTCGCCTCCCAATCCGAAAGCTCTGTGTCTACCAACTCCAGTAATTTCTTAGGGCAGCCAACACAAGAGGTGCCGCAAATGTTCGCTTCAGGTGCGGTAAATGGAAAATCATCGCGTACCTCAGCGATTAGGCTAAGCATAGCGGTTGTACGATCTGGCTTGTTACGCATTTGCATTGGCTTACAGGAAAATAAATGAGCCTTATTGTAAGTTAACATCATAAGAATCATGCAGACCTTGATCAAATATCTTGTGGTTTTTCAGCCGACGCGACTGCCTTTAGTGCGTTGTTGTCCCGCTCAATTGTTCTATTTATTAAAAATAACTTGAATACTGACATGTATGTCAGTAAGCTTGCACATTATGAGAGAAGCAATACTACAAATAGCTGAACAGCAGTTAATAAAAGGTGGCTACAGTAAGCTCAATTTCGCTAACATAGCAAAAGAGCTGGAGACGACTCGCGCCAACTTGCATTACCACTTTAAAAACAAGGAAACCCTTGCGATTGAGGTTACGCGTCAGTATGCCGAGCACTATATTAACGAGTTCAGTCAGTTGCGAGAGACTCACAATGGTCGCTTTTTTGCCTTGTGGCCCAAGATCGAAAATATGATTTGGATGCAGCCAAATTGTGACGATGATGCCCAAATTGATTCCTGCGTCACCTTGATATCCGATCCCGATATACCAGAGGCAATTGCAATTTTGTCACGAGATAGCTTTAATAAAATACACAGTATATTAAACGGTATTATTCAAGATGCTGTAGATAATGGCGAAGTTCGCAGTGACATAGACGTTGCTCGGGAAACGACACGTTGCCATGCGTTGATGATGGGTGTTAATGCCTGCGGTCAACATTTGTTGTCGGTTGGCGAAGCTAAAAAGTTATTGAGCGGCTTGTTACTCGATTGGGCTGATAGTTTAAGATAGTCTGAGTAAACAACCGCTTACGATATTAAAACGGCGAGCAAACGATTGCTCGTTTTTTTGAGTTAACTTACTTACATTCATGTAAGTAAGTTGGTGTTTGAATACTATCGAAGAGTAGAAACAATACAAAATTTTTTAATTAACCTACTTACCTACATGTAAGTAGGTGCTTGGGGAGAAAATGAGAGACAAGATTTTTAACTTCACCATTAAGCATCCTATCTGGGTGATATTGGCCTTTATCACTTTTGCGATGTTGGCAGCCTCTGGCGCGCAAAATCTGGTATTTAAAAGTGATTACCGAATATTTTTTGATGACGATAATCCACAGCTGATTGCGTACGATTCGATGCAAAAAATCTATAATCGAAGTGATAACGTGACGTTTGTTGTGGTACCCAAAGACGGCAACGTATTTACTCGTGAACATCTTGCCGCATTAAAGGAGCTGACCAAACAAAGCTGGCAAATACCATACTCTACGCGAGTTGATTCGTTAACTAACTTTCAATATACCTATGCTCAAGAAGATGATCTGATTGTTGAAGATTTGGTGACAGATCCATTAAGTCTGACTAGCGCCGAGCTAGAAAACATTAGGGAAGTTGCTTTAAATGAGCCGCAATTGCTTGATAAAACAATATCTGCAAAGGGGCATGTGTCGACCGTTGAAGTGGCTGTGAAGCTACCTAGTATTGACCCGACCACTGAAGTGCCTGAAGTCGCAAATTTTATTTACAAAATACGTGATGAATTTTTAGCAAAAAATCCTGATACCGAAATTCATTTATCGGGCATCGTCATGCTAAATAATGCCTTTGCTGAAGCCTCTTTGAAAGATAGTTCAACGCTTATTCCCTTGATGTTTGCTACCGTTATCTTAATTATTGGTTTTTTACTAAGAACTATATCTGGCACCATATCTACCGTACTTATTATTTTTCTAACTATTGGTAGTGCAATGGGATTAGCTGGTTGGATGGGCTTTTACTTGAGTGGCCCTTCTGC
Organism: uncultured Gammaproteobacteria bacterium; assembly: GCA_937139475.1. Taxonomy (GTDB): domain Bacteria; phylum Pseudomonadota; class Gammaproteobacteria; order Enterobacterales; family Psychrobiaceae; genus Psychrobium. Next base: position 12,798 of record CAKZQF010000090.1, read on the forward strand.
GTCTGCGCCTACCATTATTCTGACACTCGCTGTAGCCGACTGTATTCACGTCTTGGCTTCCGTGTTCTATGAAATGCGACGGGGCGTAGCTAAAAAGCCTGCCATCATCAAAAGTCTACAGGTCAACTTTAAGCCGATATTCCTAACGAGTGTTACTACTGCGATTGGATTCTTAAGCATGAATTTTTCTGAAATTCATCCTTATCGTGATTTAGGTAATATGGTTGCGATGGGCGCCATCTTAGCATTTATCTTTTCGGTTACTTTATTCCCCGCTCTGTTGGCTGTGCTACCAATGAGGGTAAAAGTTCAGCCCGAAGGCGCTGCTAATATGATGTCTAAGTTGGCTGATTTTGTAATCAACAAACGCAAAGTACTGCTGCCATCAATTAGCGTTATCGTTGTTGCGCTTGCGTTGTCTATTCCAAAAAATGAAATTAATGACGACTTTGTCAAATATTTCGATAGCTCAGTGCCATTTAGGGTAGCAACTGACTTTATGCAGGAAAACCTGTCAGGTATGACGCTACTTGAAATGTCCGTCAAATCTGGTCGCCAGGGGGGGATTAATGATCCTGAATTTTTAAAGTCGGTATCACAGTTTAGTGATTGGTTGCGCCAGCAACCGGAAACGGACCATGTTAATACGCTAACCGACACGCTAAAACGCCTGAATAAAAACATGCATGGAGACGATCCTGCCTGGTACAAATTGCCTGATAGCCCACAAATGGCAGCTCAATATCTATTGCTTTATGAGATGTCATTACCTTACGGTCTGGATTTGAACACACAGCTCAATGTCGATAAGTCATCGACTAAGTTGATTGCCACATTTAAAAATCTGAGCAGCAACCAACTAATTGAACTGAGCGAGAGAATTGATGCATGGTTTAAAGCAAACTCACCTCAGTATCAGTTAGATTTGGCAAGCCCGAGTCTTATGTTTTCCAATATCGGTCAAAAAAGCATTGTTAGTACACTCATTGGTACGGTTGCAGCGCTAATACTGATCTCTGTTGTGCTGGGTGTCGCACTAAAAAGCTGGCGCTATGGTCTTATAAGTCTACTGCCAAATATGATGCCAGCAGCTGTTGCCTTTGGTCTGTGGGGCATGATTGACGGTCAGATTGGCGGTAGTGTCGCAATGGTGATGTGTATAACGCTGGGAATTGTGGTCGATGATACGGTTCATTTTCTTAGTAAATATCTTCATGCCCGCAGAGAAAATAACAGTGATACCAAAGCTGCTGTGCACTATGCCTTTGGCAATGTTGGTAGCGCACTGTGGATCACTACCCTAGTACTAGTCGCCGGGTTCTCAGTGCTTGCCCAGTCGAGCTTTCAACTAAATGCTCAAATGGGTCTCTTAACAGCGATCACTATTATGATTGCTCTGATTATCGACTTCTTATTATTGCCGCCACTATTAATGCTGCTGGATAACAAAAAATCTAGACAGCGTGCAAACGCTGTAGCCACCAAAGAATTAGATACCCAGCAGCCCGCTTAACAAAAACAATACCGGTGACCAACCTGGGTCACCGGTAAATTAAAAATTGGAGAAAACAATGAAATTAACGATCACTATCAAGGCTATATTAGCCGCCATGACAATCTCTGCGACAAGTGCCAACGTGCTTGCCGCAACTCCAGCGCAGCAGGGCATGGATATATTTACCGAAGTGAAGAGTCGGGATATTGGTTGGGGAGATAGCAAAGCCGATATGCACATGATACTGAGCAACCAGCATGGTCAAAAAAGCATACGTGAAGTCAAAATAAAATCGTTGGAACAGCAAAATGACGGCGATAAAAGCTTAACCGTATTTGACAAGCCTCGGGATGTAAAAGGAACGGCCTTTTTAAGTTATTCACATACAACTGGCCCTGATGATCAATGGTTGTATATGCCTGCAATTAAACGCGTGAAACGCATTTCGTCTCGAAATAAGTCTGGTCCGTTTATGGGGTCTGAATTCGCTTTTGAGGACTTTAGTTCATTTGAGTTGAGCAAGTACCGTTATAACTTTTTGGGCGAAGAGCAATACAACGGTAAGGAGTGCTTTAAGGTCGAGCAATTCCCGGTAGATCAAAACTCTGGCTACACCCGCCGTATAGTTTGGGTAGATAAAGAAAACTATCTTGAGCAAAAAGTTGAGTTTTACGATCGCAAGAATGCGCTGTTAAAGACGCTAACTTACACCGATTATCAGCAGTTTTCTGGAAAGTTCTGGCGGGCACTAAGCTTAAATATGGTTAACCACCAAAATGGAAAAAGCACAGAATTAAAATGGATGAACTATGCCTTTAATACCGGTTTGACCGATAAGGATTTTAACCGTAACGCCCTAAAACGTAAGAATTAAAATTATGCCAGGTACAACCTTTTATAAAATATTAGCCATAGCTTGGCTATCGCTATCATGGTCCGTTGCCGCCACCGACTTTTCCTATTCAGGAAAAGTCGGCACCGAGCAGCGTTATTTTGTTGATGAGGGGCAGTCCTCTCACCAACTTGGGAACTCACAGCTGTCGTTTTTTATTAACCCTGAATTTCATTGGCAATGGAATGATGGTGATGACAGTGTCATTTTTCAGCCGTTTTATCGCTATGATAAAAACGATGACGAACGCTCCCATTTAGATATTCGTGAGCTGTCCTATCTTCACGTTGGTGGGGATTGGGAGTTAAAGTTAGGCATACGCAAGGAATATTGGGGGGTCACAGAATTTCAACATCTCGTGGATGTACTCAATCAAACTGACGGTGTTGACAGCTTTGATGGCGAGCAGAAACTTGGACAACAAATGATCAACTTATCGCTTGTTAAAGATTGGGGAATAGTTGACCTATATGTGTTGCCTGGCTTTAGGGAAAGAACCTTTGCTGGTGAAACTGGCCGCCTTCGCGGGCCATTGGTCGTCGATAAGAGTCATGTCAGTTATGAGTCTAGCGCAAAGAAGGAGCATATTGATGTTGCTGCTCGTTGGTCACACAGTATCGGCGATTTTGATTTGGGCGCTTACTGGTTTCACGGTACTAATCGTGATCCCGAGTTAATTGCAACTCAGGTTGGCGATAAGAGCATATTAAGACAATATTATAGTCAGATGGAGCAAGTTGGGCTGGATATTCAGGCAACCAAAGGCGATTTCCTGTGGAAATTTGAGTCAATCTTTCGAAGCACTAATAAACAAGACTTTTGGGCAACGCAGGCTGGCTTTGAATATACCCATGTCGGCTTATTTGATAGTGCAGCTGATCTTGGGCTGTTGATGGAGCATAGTTGGGACTCCCGCGGCGAAGGTGATGAGAATAGTGCGGGTGCGACAATGCAAAATGACCTGTTTCTTGGTAGCCGTCTTAGCCTTAACGATGTGCAAAGCACTGAAGTCTTGTTAGGTGTTGGCGCTGATTTGGAGCATAGCGCCACGATGCTGATGATAGAAGCTAGCCGCCGCCTAGGTGAAAGCTTTAAGGCTAACCTGGATGTGCGAATATTCCACAGTAGTGATATGCGAGCCCCATCGTACTATTTGAGAAATGACGACTATTTGGGGTTAACCATAGAGTGGTATTTTTAAAAAGATAAGCAAAGTGCCCGTGTAAAACTAACGCATTTAAAGCGCTTTTGATGCTATTTCGCTTAAAAAGCCGCAAGGTGATTGTTATTGCCTTGTGGTTTTTTGCTCGCTTGGTGTTGCTAGCGTTATCCACAGTGCTCAGAGCCATTGCTGATCGATTGCTATGATCTCTAAGCCAGTGGCTTCTATACAAAGCGTGCGAATTCTGCTCGCAGTTGATTCCAGTTGGCGCTTGTCAGAACCCACAAGACAGACTGCTAAAACAGCACGTTGCCATTTATCTTGGTATCCAACTTCGGCTACTGAAGCGTTGAACCTATTACGAATTCGGTCTTTTAATCCGCGTAATCCGCTGCGCTTATCCTTGAGCGACTGGGCATGTGGAATCATCAACTCGACAGTTAGTAGGGTGATAAAAAAGCTTTGAGTTTTCATGACATAGCACTGCCTGAATTAACCTCTACCACTTAGATATTAGCAATGGGGAAGTAACAGAGCAATACACTGGGTTTTAAGCCTATGCCAAGTTAAAATGGGGCTCCCACAATTCCTGATACCTTTAGTTTTCGGTTAAGAAATGTTGCTCATATAAATCCTCAAGCGTCAGTGCTCGCTGCTGTTGTTCTTGATGTAGACGGTTAAATAATGGCTCGGTTTGCGGACTAACACAGTTGCTGCACATTTGACGAAAATATTGCTCAGCTAATTTTTCAAGGTGGATCGCAAAGGCAATCACTTGACGTGCGTCGGAAGAGGCGGTTAGAGAGTGCTGCTGTAGTGCGTAATCCAGGTTCATGGTCGGTATGTTTTTAACCGCAACCTGTCCGCCTAACCGACCCTCTAGCAAGGCAAGCTCTAACAGATGTTTTCGCTTTAAAGTTGCTTGCCCCTCACTGTGTAGCAAAGATTTTTCCTGCTTCCCCTCCACTTGATACAAGGCATCGATATATTGAATAAAAATCTGGTCAAGCATTTGAATCGCGGCCTCGATTGAGCCTTCGAAAGTTACGGGGCAAACATCTGTTCTAGGCATGATTATCTCCTCCCAAGTTGACGATTAACGCTACCTTTAACTCTATACCACTTTGCTTGTTTTTGCCGGATGGAAATGAGCAATTCAAACAACAAATACAGGGTTGTGACAGACAGGTGAATACAGCCCAAACAGAAAGGGCGAATAAAGGTCCGGAAAGGCTAGAAAATAATTTAACCTAAGCCCATTTATTACAGCCAGTGGTTAGCTTTTATTTTTAAAGCATACAGATGATTGACGAGTCTGATCTACTTGCAGCGTAAAAATATCTGGTCTTGAATAGTGCCCGGCAACATCCAGGGCCCGCTTTGAGCTTGATGCTTTCTCAACATCAATATCCAAGATAATATGCCCTTTCTCTTTAGATAACGGCCCTGAAACAATTTCGCCATTTGGCGATACAACAAGTGAATCCCCTGGATTAATCCATTCATCTTCAGCAGGGTAAAGCGTATCTTTATCAGGAAAATCTTCCGGTAAATCTTTTCGTTCTAGGGCAACGCCACAGCTTAGCACCCAACATTTCCCTTCTCTGGCAATGTGCCGCATTGTGCCAATCCATGCTTCACCACAGTCATAGGTTGGTGCTATATATATTTCTACGCCTTGTGAATATAGGGAGTATCTTGCCAGAGGCATATAGTTTTCCCAGCATATTAGGCTGCCAATTTTTCCGGCTGGCGTATCAAGGACATTTAAACCATGCGCATCGCCAAAGCCCCATACCATGCGCTCTGGGTTAGTTGGCATAAGCTTGCGGTGATGGTTAATAATCTCCCCTTGTGTATCAATTGTGATTACAGAATTAAAAATTGTGGATTGGCTATTAGCATTATCTCTTTCGTTAATACCGCAAACTATAGTAACGCGTTGCTCTTTGGCTGCTTTGAGCAATGGGTTGAGATCATCCGATGACAGGTCAATTGAATTTTTGAGTAATCGAACATGTAGCTCTTCAGTGGTTCCCCAGTCGCCGCCTGGTCTAAGTCGCCATATCCAGGCAGGGTATCCCGGGATGAACGCTTCTGGAAAAACAATAAGTTCAGCTCCTTGTTCCGATACAGAATGAATGATTTCGACAGCTTTATTTATAGTACGTTCTTTATCGAGAACGTAAGGGGCTTCTTGAATAATGGCGATTTTCGTCATGGTCAACTCCTGTTCAATGAGTCGTAGAATGAACAACTCAATAGGGGGGAGCACCGGCTACTTTTCAATATAACGTATACAGATCGCACGCCGGTGTTTATTAGTCATAAGAATAACTTTAGTACGTTCACAGAGAAAAGAGGAGTAATTGCATACACGAAGTCAGAATAAACGCGAGAATGTAGAAATAAATTTAACCTGCCCAATCTGTTGCATTTACCATTTCTTATAAATTTTTTTGTACCGTTAACACGACACAAGAGTTAGGCTATTTATTAGGAAAACGAATAGGCCGCTCGGAAATGGAAGTAAGTCCTGTGGTTAAAACTGCTTATTGCTTTGATTTCTCCGTAATTTACCAAAAACGTCGGGCTCCCAGGGGCGCATAGCTATTACTAGACTGGTCCCGAATCGCTGATCTCTTTCGGCAGACTGATCTTCAGTATTAAGTTCGTTAAATTCTGCTGAAAGTCGTTTTATTTTTCTGATTATCTCTGAGTTTGAAGTTCTCGTAAGCATACCCGAAACAAAGATCCTATGTTCTCCAGCTCCATTGAATGAAGATTCAAAAAACTCCGGCTGAATTACATTTTTGTAAAAATGTTGAATCGGACCGTTATCTATCCATTGGAAATTTTTTGAAATCATCATCTTAACTCTGTTGCCGGGTAATAATTCAATGATTCTCATTCTATCCAGCTTGGCCAATAGCTGAACTCCTTCAGTTTCAGAGATGTCTTAATCGGATATCACTTCAGAAAATAACAGACCATTGATTAGGAAGTGCGCCATTAAAAGTAGCTTGATATCCGAAACAAGTTCTTTTTCCTGAGCCAGCGAAAGACGGGTGGTTAAATCAATATTTAGCTCCATTAATCTGACCAGATCACTAAATTCAAGCTCCAGTAGTTCACATACCTTATCTAGCCGCTCAAGACTAAATGATTGTTCACTAAAGAGCCTTTTTACGCTTGCTTCCGATAGGTTAAGTACAGAGGCTACATCCTAATATGTCTTACTCTGCTTTCTGAGCTCTTGTTTTAGTGTGCTAAGCAGAAGTCCAGCCTGATACATGGGCTTGTTCCTTAATACCAGTGATTGCATAATTTAATACGTTATCACAATTGGTTGTATTTTATGCTACCTGACAACAAAATAATCACAGGCGTTATTCAGTAACAACAAAGTACTTTTTTGAATGAAACTGGCTTGGCGAACGACAAGGAATACATGATGAAGAGACAAAAACTGATTGTTCCAATCTCGGTAATCACGAGATACTGGCGGTTTGCGGCGCTGGTGATTTTATTCGCCGGTTCACTTGGTGGCATACTAAGTCTTGACGCTGTTGCGCAGGATGCAGATTATCATTTATTTGCCGATACTCGGGAGTTTCTGCTGATTCCGCATTTCTTTGACGTAGTATCTAACTTGCCATTTCTGGTAGTTGGAGCAATGGGATTACGATTTTGCCTTAACGCTAAGCGGGGAGAAACAGCTGGCGGCTGGGTTGTGCTATTTGTCGGTATCAGCCTAGTTAGTATAGGATCTTCATATTATCATTGGAACCCGAACAATGACTCTTTGCTCTGGGATCGACTGCCGATGACAATAGGATTTATGGGATTGTTCGTAGCGCTAATAGACGAGTATATTGGAAAAAGAATCGCGCTTTTACTCATTGCTCCCGCAATTACGCTTGGCTTGGCCTCTGTACTATACTGGTACTGGGGCGATGACTTACGACTTTACTTTTGGGTTCAGCTTTTACCCCTACTGACAATCCCAGCAGTAATGATCTTGTTTCGAAGTAACTATACACATCAATGGCTATTGTTCATTGCGCTATTTTGGTACGTGCTCGCAAAATTGGCGGAATTCTATGACAATCCCATTTTCTTATGCGCCAACGGGTTGGTCAGCGGGCACACTCTCAAGCATCTTATGGCAGCCACTAGTTGTTACTGTATTCTTATTATGTTGCAACGAAGAGGTCGCCGAAATAAAGGACTGCGATAACTTTATTAGCTCAGTAGCCATAACGTAAACTCACACTGCTATTATCATTGAACGCGCCTACGGTCCAGGCGTATATCGAGGGTCGAAACGATTTAAATTAAGTATCTAGTTCATTGAATTTTGCTTGATATAAAGTCAAAGGTAGACAAGCTAAAAAACTGAGCAAAGCCCAAAATCTATATGTTGGACGGTCGGAGAGGTGATATTAATATCTTATGCGGTGGCTGCAGGTTGATAAGTGCCTGATAATCTACAGGCGATCAAAGAGCATTTCTAAGCCTCTGCCTGAAGCTGCTCTATTCGTTTTTTGTGCTGTAAAGTAATCTCCAAAATTGACGTAGGAATTGATATCAAACAAGTTTTACGCTAAATTGAAGCTTTTATTATCTCTTTGCTCTCGTCATAATGAACGCTTCCATCCACCTGGTTAAAACTCATGCCGAATCTTTCGAAACAAACTACAGCTGAATTAGAGCTAATCATTCAACATCTTTCAGAAGGACATGCCGAGCAACGTCGCAAACTTGAGGCAATTAACACTGTAAATAAGATCGTGATTAATTCAAATTCATTGGATGAAATGTTAGATAGTATTCTAGGTGAGTTCTTAAATTTGTTTGATTGTCAGCGAGCTTGGCTATTATATCCATGCGATCCACACTCAAAATTTACAACAGTTCCAAAAGAAAAAACATGCCCTGAGTGGCCCGGTGCAGGTGAAGATGTATTTGAGGTCCCTACAGATGATTATACACGTAAAGTGTTTTCCAGTGCTCTATCAAGTAGTGCACCCGTCGCATATGATTCAGAAAAAAGATGCCCTCATTCAGCTACAAATGATTTATTTGGTGTTGAGTCGATGATGGTCTTTGCTATTCACCCTAAGGTTGACCAACCTTGGCTCTTAGGTATTCATCACTGTGGCAAAGAGCGTATTTATAGTGACAATGATATTGAGTTATTTCAGTCGCTAGGGGGAAGAATTACCGATGGCTTATCAAGTGTATTATCGCTACAGAAAATACAGAAAAGTGAAGCACTACAGCGCGCATTGCTAAACAACACGAACTCAGCAATATCTATCAAAGACCTTGATGGTAATTACTTATTAACTAATGATTATTACGATAAGGTTTTTAACAATAATGGTCGTCAAATTACAGGAAAAAATATTCATGATCTTTTTCCTGATAATACCTGCCAACTAATTGAAAGTAATCACAATAAAGTCGTTCAACAACAACAAAGCTTGGAGTTTGAGGAAGACCTGCCAACAAAAAGTGGCATAAGAACCTTTTTAAGTGAAAGGTCGCCAATTTTTAACAATAATGAAGTTGATGCGATATGCACCATAGCAACGGATATCACTACCAGACGCCGCTCTGAGGAAAGAATAAATCACTTAGCACATTATGACTATTTAACGCAGCTTCCGAATCGCCTCACCGTTAATAAAGAATTGAATAAAGCCCTTGAGCTTAGCCTTGAGTTAAACCAATACGGTGCGCTTATGTTCATTGATTTGGATAACTTTAAAACCCTAAACGATACCAAGGGACATTCATACGGTGACAAACTGCTGCAGGATACAGCAAAGGTACTTTTAAAGTGCATTAGAACTAGCGATACCGTGGCACGATTTGGTGGTGATGAATTTGTCATTATCTTGCCTTATTTAGATAAAAGTGAACAACGCTCACTTGAAGAAGTGATATTAGTTGCAGAGCGGGTCTTATCATCGTTAGAAACAGTTTTTGTTGGTGATGATTTTCAGCATCATGTTACTGCAAGTATTGGTATAACAATGTTTCTTGGAGATGATGTTAGCCCTGAGGAATTATTCAAGCGAGCGGATAGTGCCATGTATCGGGCTAAAAACTCAGGACGAAATAACTTTAAGTTCTTTGACCCATCATTGCAGCATGAATTGGAGTATCGAGCGAAAATTTCATCGGAAATAGTCGATGCCGTTTTGAGCAATGATTTCGAATTATATTACCAACCTCAAGTGGATGATAATGGCAGGGTAATTGGGGCAGAAGCGTTAATCCGCTGGAATCATCATGAAAAAGGTTTGATTTCCCCCATCGATTTTATCCCGCTGGCCGAGCAGAATAATTCAATCATTGAGTTAGGAAAATGGGTAATTCAACAAGGGGTTGCTCAATTAGCACAGTGGAAAAAAAATCCAGTGTTAGCTGATTTAACTTTATCCGTTAATGTCAGTGCCAAACAATTCCATCAAGAAGGATTTGTTGAAAGCGTAATACAAATAATAGAAACGTGTACTGAACCACTAAATAATCTAAAAATGGAGCTTACTGAATCGCTTGATCAATCAGATATTGATGGGAACATCGCAAAGATGAAGGCGCTCCGGTTAGCCGGCGTATCTCTTTCCCTAGATGATTTTGGTACCGGTTTTTCGTCTTTGAGCTGTTTAAGTAAATTACCAATTAATCAATTAAAAATAGACCAGTCATTTGTAAAGCATATCTCGCGTGATGAAAGTAGTGACATAATTACCCAAACCATAATTGGCATGGCGCATAATCTGAAAATGGAAGTTATAGCAGAAGGTGTTGAAACTCAAGAGCAAAGAGACTTTCTAATCCACAACGGATGCAGTCAATTTCAGGGATATTTATATAGTAAACCTCTGCCAATCGCTCAGTTCGAAAAACTAATATTGGATAAAAACGGCTACTTTGAGAACTAAGAATAAAGAAAGCCAATCGAGTAATTTATTGTATTCCCAACCTTAAAAATTTAATATTTCTCAGCGATTGATGGCCGTGCCTAGCTCGATAAATACCTAAGCCCTAGCGAACCCTGATCGCGGGACCAACCGATACAGATACAGCAACTCACAGATCTTCATGCGCTTTTTTGACCTAATACCGAGCTTGGTGAAAATCTGTCAACTTGCGATCATCGCATTAAGTGCCATTTACCGCAGACGAGCTATGTCTAACTTTAAATTCTAAACGCTCTAAAGTCGCAATGAACCACGAAAAGCGTCAATAATTTTGAACCTGCCCGTGTACAAGTACAACTGGTGGCTAGCACTAAGGTATTAATTATATTTGTAGGAAGCACTATAGTGCTGTAAGATCCTGCTGTTTTTAAGTGTTTATTGATCTAGATCGGTTGCATTCTACGTATCTATCAAATGAGTTATATAAAACACAAAATACAATATTAAATTCCGCTTTCCTATCACATAAATAATGAGAATCTTAATGGGTCATATTACAGGCAACATGGAAGTTGTGTTCTCTCAGTCTGAACAACTTGTTTCAATTACCGACGTTCGTGGTGTTATCACCTATGTTAATGATGACTTTGCACGCGTCGCAGGCTATTCCGCAGATGAATTAATAGGGCAAAACCATAATATTGTTCGTCATCCTGACATGCCTGCCGCTGCGTTTGGCGATTTATGGGAAAAGCTCAAAAATAACCAGCCATGGCGTGGTATGGTTAAAAACCGCTGTAAGGATGGTCGTTTTTATTGGGTTGACGCCTATGTAACTCCACTCTCTGAAAACGGGGTAGTCACTGGCTACCAATCGGTGCGAGTTTGTCCGAGTAATGAGCAAAAAAGTAAAGCTGAAGCGCTCTATCAACAAATCAATGCCGGCAACAAAATCACTGACTTTCACGCTAATCGACCATTAAAGCATGGACTATTTGGTGGCGTCTTGCTGGCTATTTGCCTGGGCCAATTTTACTTCACCCAAAACTGGCTCATTTCTGCGATGCCATTATTGCTGTTGCCAGCAATGCTGGGTATTTATATTGAAGAGTTCTTCAAACTGCCCAGTCATGTCCAAAAGCTGAAGCAGGAAATTGACAGTCCATCGCGACTAGTTTTTGCTGGGAAAGGCTTGGTGGCGATAGCCGATTACGCCCAACAATTGTCTTATGCAAGGCTTCGTACCGTGTTGGGGCGAAGCAGAGATTATGGTAATAACCTCATTGGAACTGCGACGACACTTGAAGAGTCATCCAATCAAACATTAGATGGTTTAATTGTTCAAAATAAACATTTGGAACAGTTAGCAACTGCTATCACCGAAATGAGTTCATCTGTTAGTGAGATTAGTCGCAGTACAGTTGACTCAAAAGGTCACGTTGACGTCGTCAATCGAGAGTGTAAAAACACCATTACCATCATTAATGACACCGAATCAACAACTTCGGTATTGGCGACGGATGTTGAAAGTGCGGCTAGCTCAGCGGCGTCATTGGCATCCGATGTGAATGATATTTCAAACATTATGTCGGAAATTGGTGGAATCGCTGACCAAACTAACTTGCTGGCGTTAAATGCCGCGATTGAGGCGGCAAGAGCGGGTGAGCAAGGGAGAGGGTTTGCAGTGGTGGCAGATGAAGTCCGAACGCTAGCAAGCAGAACCCAAAATGCAACGGCACAGATTCAAGACTCGGTTGTTGCACTCCAAAAAACATTGTCATCGTGGGGAGACATGATGCGAACGAATCAGACTCAAGCGAAGCGATGTAGCGAACAAAGTATATTGGCGCGTCAGGCAATGCTTAATATCATTGATTTGATGGATAGACTCACCGATGCCTCAACCCAAATTGCTTCAACCACCGAAGAGCAAAGTGTCGTTGCCGAACAAATTAGCAGCAGTATCCATACGGTTGATGAGATCGCACAGGACAACGCGAAACTTGCCCAGCAGTTGCTGGACAACGGCAAAGCTGTTCAAGTGAGTGCGCATCAAATAAATGATTTGAGCGGAACCTTTCACTAGGTGGTTAGCTATTAAATGGTCGTCAGATTTTCTGACGACAAAGAGCTGATAATTTAAATGGACCTATTAGCAAGACCTCAGAATAAATGGGGGAGTTTAAATTAAAGTCCAGGCTTCATGCTGAAATCTGATTTAGCCTAAGGTAAGCATGGCAAGACTTTCGGTTTATGCTCCCCGCGCAATCACAAATCAATTAGCCTTATGACGCAAAGCCAAGAGCGTTAATCTTTAAGGTATTCAATTACAGCTACAAGCAGTCTGGCCCGGATGCAACCAAAGAGAAAGGCCTCGTGCAACCGCTACCTATGCGAAAAAACACGAATCTATGGGCGAAGGCCTTTTATTCTTTCTATACTCTAAAGAGCAACCACAGTGCTCAAATAAAATATCTAAGATTTGGTTATGCTCAATGATATGGCTTGCTCCTTCAGCCATTACGATCGTTTTTACAGTCCATTGAGTTGTAAGTCTGTCAAAGTAAATCTAACCATCTTTTAAGAGAACTCAAGGGCTACCACGAATCATGTAGCTAAATATAAAATTGATATAGACATCAACAACATGAATAGAACTACCTCAGTTTACTTCGATTTTGTCCGTTTTATTTCAGCATTGTTAGTTTTAACCTATCATGCAAAATTCGCACGATTTGACGGAGCATGGTTAAAAGAAGTTGGTGCCTATGGACATGATGCAGTGATTATTTTTTTTGTCTTATCCGGATTTATAATCGCTTATATCACCAAAGAGAAAGAATCAACATTCGAAATTTTCGCAAAGAGTAGATTTGCCAGATTATATTCAGTGGTAGTGCCTGCATTATTCCTCACCTTGATTCTTGACTTTTTTGGCAAAAGTTTAAACCTAGGAATGTATGAGGGGCAACATTATCAGGCCTCTGAACCCGTTTTTCGTTTTATTTCTAATCTGTTTTTTGTAAATGAGCTGTGGTTTGATTCTTGGAGAGCATTTTCCAATGGGCCTTTTTGGTCTTTGTCTTATGAATTTTGGTATTACGCAATCTTTGCTGCTTTTCTTTATTGCTCAGGCCGAAAAAGATGGTTCGTAGTCTGTGGGGTTATGTTAATCGCTGGCCCCAAGATATTGCTTTTATTTCCTGTGTGGATGATGGGAGTGGTTACTTTCCATTTAAGTCAAAAAATAAAAAGCAGCAGTTTTTTAAGCATTGTTTTTGCTATTGCTCCCCTTATCTTATATTTCTTTTACAAAGACGCTGGCGTTAAAAGTATTTTATTGAAAGAAACTATCGAGTTGTTAGGCCGTGACTTTGTCTATCAGAATTTAAATTTTAGTCGCTGGTTTTTAAGCGATTATATTGTGGGTTGGCTTGTCTCTGTTCACTTTATAGGGATGATTTCGTTGGCTAAAAGCTTTAATTTCCCTTTATTGTTGGAGAAACCAATACAATACTTTGCGGGAATGACTTTTTCCATTTACCTATTCCATTATCCATTGCTCCAATTTTTCGGAAGTATATCCTATAACGGTATTGTCACTGTCATTTTAACGTTTTTATCTATCATGTTAATTGCACCTTTTACTGAAGGGAAAAAAAGAGAGTGTATGGTGCTTATTGAAAAACTGTCGACAGTGGTAAGCAACGCTCGTAGAGCGGTGTCTAATTAGAGAACTTTTAATGCATTTTTTGAGTTAAATGCTGTTCTTAAATGAGGCTATTGAGCTAAAGCTAGTTTTAACCTGCTCATTATCCTGTGCTATACGGGGCTGGTGCTATCCCTCCAATGATGTTTATCGTTTTCGACCCTTCTTCAACCTTGATTGCAACACAACGGTCTGCTTTCATGGCGATTAACAATTCCTGCTCATTCTTACAAAAATGCACCCCGCGATCACAATTTTTACAATACCTTATATTAGCCTGATCAGTTTCTAACAACACATCCCAAGTCATTTCGCATTTAAATTTAATAATACAGTTTCGGATTTCCACATGAGTACCCTGCAAACTTAGCCTTTATACTAAAGATTCAACTTACGATCAATTTTATGTGTCGCAACCGCAAGAAACACAACGAGTTTTAGCTTCTCAAAATGCAATTCCTGTCAACACCGAAACCCTACCGAACCTCGGCCGTCCTTCCAACAAAAACCGATACAGCAACCCCAAGATTTTTATGCGCTTGTCTCGACCGAACTCCGAACTTTTGCCGAACGCTGCTGCTTTTCGAGGGAGTTCAGGCGTGAAGTCTTGAGGTGCTGAAGACTGCTCGACTCTCGCTCGCTCTGAGGCAAACGGCCAGTCGGAGTGGGGGTAGTGATGCTGACACTGAAAACTTGCGAAACTAGGCGAGGGTGGTGGCCTCTTGAACACGGAGGTGTGGAGGGGAATCGAGTTCGGTGAAAATTTGCAAAAGGGTGAAAACCTGTGCACGTCGGATAAAGTGCCATTAGTGGAAGTGTACGCTTTTGAAAAAGAGATAACTTTTGCTATATGACTGTTTAAAAATTAACGCTAATTATGATTGACTGAAAGGCTAAGGGCGTGAAAAAAACTCTGACATGAAGTAGGAGTCACTACGCATCACTTAAAGGAGGCTTCAAGGTTAAGAGGCACATGGCTTTCATTAATGCAGGTGTTTCATTGGCAAAAGCATTGGTGTTCACATGTAACAGTTAAAGTGTTCACTCACTTTGAAATTTTCTGTTTGAAAACTATAAAGCTATACAAAACAATGAATTAAATCTAGGCTCGATTTATGCTTCCTTTTGTTGCACATGCAATCAGAGCCAATTAGGAGAAGAGAAAGTGTTTGTTAGCAAATCAAAAGATATTTTCGCCGCTTTCATTTGCCCCTACTTTTTGACTCCGGTTTAACATTCGTTCGAATATGTAGTGTCTAAAAGTGTTCATTTGCTCTTGGACCATTTGCGAGTACTATCATGACAAATTTTAACCAAATACGGACGCTAAGCCTTTTTTGTATTGTTGTAATGATATCTGTGGCGAGTTCTATGCCAGTGAAGGCCAATATTGATTTATCAATAACCCAAAGGGTGAGTAATGATAGGCCTACTCCAAATGAAATTGTAGAATTTACAATAACAGTAGAAAACCTCGGTGATGAATCAGCCTTCAATATTCAAGTTATAGACATACTCCCGAGTGATTTAATACTCCCTGATAACCAGATAGCGATACCAAGCATTGGTACTTACGACTTATCATCAGGGATCTGGAGTATAGATGAACTTCCTTCGTCAGGTCTTGAAACACTTCTTATTCCTGCCATGCTAATAGAAAACCCTTTAGCGCAGTGTGTGATAAATAAAGCCAGTGTGGAATATGCATTGGACTCCAATTTGACCAATAACAATGCTTATTCCGGGCTACTTCTCGGGGGAATCGAGGCTTGTAATGATGTGGAACTGATTTTGGGAGGGCACGGGACTGTAGGTTGTACACTTGATAAACGGTACTCAATGCTGGTAAACGTTAAAAATAATGGTATTAAAAATGTCGATAATATCTTGCTGTCAGTTGAACCAGTTCCAGAGCTAGTACCAAATTTAAGTTTTAATCCTGGTGAATGTAACGGTGAGTCTGGGCAAAACTGTCGCTTGAGTTCATTACTACCAGATGAGAATAGGCAGTATTATCTTCGCTCAGATGTATTTCATAATGGTACAGATGCTGAGCTGACATTTACATTTATTCTAGAGGTAGCTGAATTTGATTTTGCTCCTGAGAATAATCAAGCGACATTGACAACAACTATTCCGGTATTTGTCGACACTTGTAATACAATCGTCCCTAACGAAACTGATTACGAATTGGGTTCCATTTCAGTTTCGCCAGGCTGTTTTATTGCAACCGCTGCGTTCGGTACTGATTTAGCCCCTGAGATTAAAATCTTACGGGAATTTCGCGATAAATACTTAATAACTAATAAAGCAGGGAGGTATTTAGTTAATGGGTATTACAGGTACTCTCCACCTATTGCTCATTATATAGAGGATAAAACTTGGCTAAAAGGCATAGTAAGAGGGCTTCTGTGGCCAGTTATTTATAGCATTAAATACCCGTTGATAGCGTTTGTTACATTCATGTTGATATTATCAATCATAGTGAAATACGGAGTTTTTCAAGTTAGTTGTCGCCTCAAGTTAAATTTTATGCCGCCCGCATTTCTTCTTTTTTCTCAGGGTTTAA
>CAKZQF010000091.1 GCA_937139475.1 uncultured Gammaproteobacteria bacterium
TATAAAGTGAATCACTTATGGCTCATCTACTGATTTCTTTGTGCGATAACCCGGTTTAACCAATATTTCCAAGTAAAATGAAGCTAAGGATAGGCTTTCAGCCTCGTCGATGCATTTGTTGATCGTTGAAAGGTGGACCGTTTGCGCTGTGTCTTCTGTATGCCCGTACTTACAGTCAAAGTCCCAATAATCGACGCCATCAGGAAGCTTTTTATTACGCTCACGCTTGATGTATTTTTTCACCTCAAACTTTATCGCTTCAACTAGTCGAGCCAGGTTGAGTTTAGGATGCGTTAAAGCGAATGTTTTTTTCATGGTATGCCTAGATTAATGATGCGGTTTGGCGGCATTATACCATATAAAAAAAGCGCCATTACGTGATGTAATGGCGCTTCTTATCAGATCTTGCGAATAACGTTATGCTGCCGATCGCTTTTCGTTACTTGCCTTATCAGCATCACTTGAACCTTTTACTGCGGTAGACTTTTGATCTGGTGCAACCCCAAATAGACAGGCTAAAGCGGGCAGCAAGAAGATTGCACCTAACACATTAACCAAGAACATAAAGGCTAGCAATATACCCATATCAGCCTGGAATTTCAGCGGTGAGAACGCCCAGGTGCCAACACCAATAGTCATTGTTAAGGCGGTGAATACGGCTGCTGTACCACGATTGCGCATTGCATCATAAAAAGAGCCTCGCAAATCTTTCTTATGGCGTAGGCTGTGCTGTAACCTTTCATAAATGTAAATACCATAGTCAACACCAACGCCCACACCTAGCGCGATTACCGGCAGAGTGGCCACTTTAAGACCTATTCCTAATAAAGACATTAAAGCGTTACACATGATACAAACTAAAATTAATGGCAGAATCACACAAAGGGTGCCACGCCAAGAGCGGAATGTTAGCAAACACAGTAAGCTTATCGCACTGAAAATAGCGATAAGCATTTGTGCTTCTGCTGTTTCAACTGCTTGATTCGTTGCTGCTGCAACACCGGCATTAGCACCTGCCAGACGGAATTTCGCGTCGTTAACAGGATTGGCATCAATAAATTTTTGAGCTTCGCTAATGACATGTTTAAGGGTGCTATCTTGGTGATCATTTAGATAGACCATAATGTTGATAGTTTGACAGCCTTGATCATTTAGACCTAGCTCTGGGTTCGCAGCGGTAGAACCTGCTCTTAGACCGTTTTCTGAGCGTTGTAGTGTGCGCCAACGAGGGTTACCTTCGTTATTACCAGAGACATATACTTTGGCCATACCCGCAACCGAGCTAATCGATCGAACGCCTTCAACACCGCGCATATAAAAGTCAAAACGGTCAACCATGCCAATGACTTCCCAATCTAAACAAGCTTCTTCACGGCCAGTAGATTCAACGTAGACCGATAGCACGTCCATACCAATAGAGTAATCGCTAATGATTTTGGCATTGTCTAGGTTATATTGAGAGTCATCTCTTAGTTCTGGCACACCGCTACCGATATCTCCGGTTAATAGTGAACGTGATTGCCACGTTGCTGCCACCAATAAAATAAGCATGGCGATTAAACTGATTTTTGCGGGGCCAGGAGTTGCTAATGCAGACACCTTCCACCAGATCCCCTGTGGCTTTTCACGCTCGTAATCGTGGTGGCGTAACGCCATGCTCTCAAGTTTAATATGAGAGAGAATGATAGGCATAAATAGCTTATTGGTTAAGATCATTAACGCAACACCAAGGCAGGCTGTAACACCCAGTTCATGTACGATAGGGATGTCAATCAGCATGATCACCATAAAGCCCAGTGCGTTAGCGAGTAATGCCACGGTACCAGGAATGGCTAATTTACGAAATGCATTTGCTGCCCCTGTGCTAGGATCATTGCCAGAAAGCACATCAATCTTCCAAACATTACTCATTTGTACGGCGTGGGATACACCGATAGAGAAAATAAGAAACGGCACCAATACTGACATTGGGTCGATACCGTAACCGATTAGCGGAAGGATACCCAGCAGCCAAATCACTGGCAGCAGGGCCACGGCGATGGCAAGTAATGTTAATTTAAGCGAACGAGAGTAGCGCCATAATAAAAGTAAGGTAATAACGAACGCCAATGCGAAGAACATGACAACATTCATTAGCCCTTTCATTACATCGCCCATGACTTTGGAGAAGCCAATAATTTGGATATCTATACCATCACCAGACAACTGTCCGCGAATCTTTTCAAGGTGTGTTGCTACTTCTGCATAGTCTGTTTTTAATCCTGTCGCCGGGTCTTTATCGAGTAACTCAGCCTGTACCATTGCAGAGCGCAAATCGTTGCCGACCAAATTACCAATCTGCCCAGACTTCGCTACGTTTGAACGAACCTGTGCCAGACCTTTTTCATCGGTGGTAAAACGCGATGGGATAACAACATCGCCCATAAAACCAAACTCTGTGATCTCGTTGTATCGAATTTCTGGAGAAAATAATGAGCGTACTGTTGTCCGGTTTATCCCCGGTACAAAGAATACTTCATCAGTGGCTTTACGTAGACGCTTTAGAAACTCAGGATTATAGATATCGCCTTCGCCGTTCCAGCTTAGACTGATTAATACTCGGTTTGCTCCAGTAAACTTGTCGCGATGATCTAAAAAAGCCTCCATATACTGGTGCTTTTGTGGAATCAGCTTATCAAAGCCCGGATCAAAGCGAGTGTTTGTTGCACTCCAGCCAAGCGCAACAGTTAGCAGTAAGAAGATGATGCCAAGGGGTTTACGCCATTGAATTAACCATAGGGCAATAGCATCGACAAAGCTCTGGGTTCGAGTGACATTTACTTGATTCATGATTTAACTCCGTCATTCTTTGAGTTGCTTGCTTGTTGCTTGGGTAATGGCTGAAGAAAAACGCCTTCGTCACTACTTAACACTAGATTACCGTTTTGTAGTTGCTCTACGTCGGTGATGGTACCGCGATTGGTGCGCGTAAGCGGTTTGAACGTATCGCCATTGTCGCTACTTTCAAACATAAACCCGCCTTGACCTACTAATAAAATACGTTGGTCACTTAGTCGAATATGATTGAAAAGTGAAACGGGGATGTTAAACGGGACTTTTTGCCAGCTTTGTCCGTCATCGCGACTCTTGTAGATATTGCCGCGCATGCCATAGACCAGCCATTCGCTTCCTCCAAGATGTAGGCCGCCATAGAAAGAACCTGTATAGAATTCAGGGATATGCTGCCATGTTTGGTTTAAATCTTGGCGTTTAAAAATAGTACCGGCTTCACCAATCATTAGCATACGGCCGTTATCGCTGCCGATAATTCCATTGAGGTGCCAGTCTGTATTATTGGGCGCTGTTTCTACTTGCCAGGTTAAACCGTCATTTGAGCTCAGCATTTTTCCAAAGGCGCCAATCGCTAACCATTGACCGTTGGATTGTAATTTTACATCAAGCAAGGGGTCGCTATTTTTGTCATCAAAACGAACTTCTTGCCAATTATTGCCACCATCTTCGGTACGCAATATCCATCCTTCATGGCCGACAGCTAAGCCGTTTTGTTGATCTTTAAATGCCATACGGGTAATTAACGCATGACGCTTGGTCTCGATATTAGTTGCCTGCCAACTTTTACCTTCGTCAGTAGACAATAATATATGACCCAATTCGCCCGCAGCCAATAAGCCTGCACCAGAGGGGGTAAGGTCGGTAATATTCATATTATCAACAGGTAAGCGAGAATCTGCCAATGGCACTGACTCCCGATGAGAAAAGGCAAACACACTTGCAATGATCACCGACAACGAAATACCGACAGTTAACAATGTCCGCATAACAGCTCCTTTTCTGAAAAAACAGTTTGCCTAAGCTTTACATCTTACAAATTTAGGAAAACTTGGAATGTTCGCCCATTATTACTGTTAGCCTTTTGTAAGCATCGTCCAAATGCACTATCGAGGTTTTGATATTCGTTACAAATTAATTGTTAGTCCGAATTGACGATGAGAGATAACCCTCACTGTGAAAATCTCATGGTAAGCAAGCAGGTAAGTAAGTATTAACCAGCTCACACTAAAATCATTACGTTGATAAAGGATAATTACCATGAGTGTTCAAACTGAAAATCTCACTGCAGGATTTCCTGCTGACTACCTTACACCAGAAGCTTTGGATTTGATTGAAGCAGCTCAGAGACTGGTGCCTATTTTAGCCGAGCGAGCGCGAAATACGGACGAAGCAGGTATGGTTCCACCGGAATCGGTGCGTGAAATTGCAGAAGCTGGACTATTTCGTGTCTTACAGCCTAAGCGTTGGGGCGGCTTCGAGTTAGATCCTCGTGTGTTTTACATTATTCAAATGACGCTAGCGCAAGGTTGTATGTCTACGGCATGGATTTTCGGTGTTATCGGCGTGCATAACTGGCAGATTGGTTTATTTAGTGAGCAAGCTCAGATTGATGTGTTAGGTGAAGATTCGAGTACATTAATCGCTTCGACGTATATGCCAGTAGGTAAAGTAGAAAGAGTTGAGGGTGGCTATAACTTCTCTGGTCGCTGGGGATTCTCAAGTGGTGTAGATCACTGTCAATGGATATTCCTTGGTGGCTTGGTACCTAAAGAAGACGGTAGCAATGAAATGGAGCATGTAACCTTCCTATTACCAAAATCTGAGTTTGAAATTGTTAGAAACTGGGATGTTCATGGATTACGCGGTACTGGTAGTCACGACATCGTGGTGAAGGGAACCTTTGTTCCTGAACATCGCACACACCGTACTAATGATTACAGCGATGAAGCATGTAAAGGCCGTGCAATTAATACAAATTGGTTGTACAAAATTCCATTTATTCAAATTTTCCAACGTGCTGTATCGACGTCTTGTATTGGCGCACTTGAAGGTGCGGTAAGTGACTTTAAAGCGCGTTGTGCTGAGCATGTTGGTAAACATGGCGGTAAAACAGCTGAAGATGTTAACGCGCAGTTGGCCGTTACCGATGCAATTATGACCATTGATCAGCTAAAACTTGTGTTATTTAGAAACTTTGATGAGATTGTTAAATACACCAAAGAAGGAAAAATAATGCCGGTTGAAGAGCGTTTACTACAACGTGCACAATCTGCATACGTTGCTAAGCAATGTGCTGATAAAGCGGATGAAATATTGAGAGCTTGTGCTGGTGGCGGTTTATACCGTAGTAACCCAATCGAGCGAGTTTTCCGTGATATTAATCAATCACGTGGCCATATAGCCAATAACTCAGATGCTTATATGCGTGCCCATGGTACTGTTATGTTAGGTTTACCTAACGCTGATCCTTACGTTTAATTCAAGGAGCCGTTATGTCAAGTAGTCGTTATAACACGCTTAAAGTCATTGAAGTGATAAAAGAAACTGCTGATGCACATTCGATAGTATTTGATGTGCCAGCGTCTTTAACAGAGCAATACAGCTATCAGCCCGGGCAATTTGTAACATTAAAATTGCCTTATGAGGACGGCTTTTTGCCACGGTGTTACTCAATGTCTAGCACACCGACACTTGATTCCGGTTTGCGGGTTACCGTTAAGCGAGTAGAAGACGGCCGCGGCTCAAATTGGATTTGTGATAATTTGGTGGTTGGTAGTGAACTTGAGGTGATGCGCCCGTCTGGGCTGTTTGTTCCTAAAGATTTAGCTGAAGATCATCTGTTATGTGCTGGTGGCAGTGGTATCACACCAGTGCTATCGATTATGCGCCATGTTCTGGAAAACGGAACTGGCAATGTACGTATGATTTACGCTAACCGCGATGAATCATCCGTTATATTCAAAACGCTTATTAAAGAGCTATCGGCAAAGTATCCTGAGCGTCTTCAAGTGATTCATTTACTCGATTCACTCCAGGGTATTCCTTCGTTTGCATTACTTTCATCACTAGCCGATGGAATGCAGCAAGGCCGTGCGTTTATTTGTGGTCCGGGTCCTTTCATGGACGCAATGGAAAAAGCAGCACAGCAGGCGAAATTCCCTGATAGTCGTATTCACACTGAGCGCTTCATTAGTGCTGCACCGGTAAAATCATCTAGTGTAAACACTGAAAATGCAGCGCCTGAAGTATTGGTTGCCGCTGCGCCCGCAGCTGTTGCACAAGCAAAGGCTGTTGTTGATGATGCTGACTTACCAAGTGCCACGGTCCACCTTGAGCTTGACGGTGAAAATCATGTTATCCCGTGTGAACCGGGACAAACAGTGCTGGATGCCGCCGAACAAATAGGGCTTGAGCTGCCATACTCTTGTCGCGAGGGCATGTGTGCTTCCTGCATGTGTGAAGTGGTTGAAGGTGATGTAAAACTCAATCACAACGACGTGCTTGATGAAAGAGATCTCGCCAATAAATTAACCCTTAGCTGCCAAGCCGTCGCGCTGACCGCCGAAGTTAAGCTTAAATATACGTAATCTACGCCAAAGTGCGTTTCAATATATTCTAGTAATGCAGGCATAGTCCCCTGCATTTCACTGACAGAAGGAATCCCTAATGCAATCTCGTTTACAAGGTAAAGTCGCTTTCATCACTGGTGGTGGTACAGGTATCGGCGCAGCGACCGCCCAACGTCTAGCCTCTGAAGGCGCAACCGTTGTTGTTTGTGGTCGTCGTCAAGAGCCATTGGATGAAGTTGTTGCAAGCATTACCCAAAAGGGCGGTAAAGCACAGGCGGTACAAGCTGATGTGAGCGATGAGCAAGGTTTCGTTGCCGCGCTTGAGCAAACAGCAAAAGAGCATGGTGCTTTAGATATCCTTGTTAACAATGCAATGGCTTTCTCTTACGGTGCAATAACCGATACTAGCACGGCCGATTGGCACAGTAATTTTAGTACCTCTGTTGATGGGACGTTCTGGGGGACTCGCACGGCAATGAAACTGATGGCCGAGCGTGGTGGTTCAATCGTAAACTTAGCCTCTATTTGTGGCGAGTTGGGTACCCCAATGATGTCAGGTTATAGCGCATCAAAAGCAGCTGTAATTAACTTTTCTCGTGCCGCTGCGGCTGAAGGAGCTCCTAATAACATTCGCGTAAACGTGGTTGTTCCGGCCGTGGTAGAAACACCTGCAACGGCAGGCATGCTCTCTGATGAAACTGCGTTAAAGAACACTAATCGCCTAATTCCAATGGGACGTGTTGGGCAAAGCGATGAACTAGCTAGTGCAATTGCATTTTTGGCCAGTGACGATGCATCGTATGTAACCGGTGCTACTCTGCCTGTTGATGGTGGTCGTTCTGCCGTGCTCATTACGGCAATGGATTAAGGAGTTATTATGACGAATGCATTGATCACGCCTTGTCAGTTAGGCGATTTAACACTAAAAAACCGCGTTGTAATGGCGCCAATGACACGTAACCGTTCTGAAGATGATGGTAGCCCAAATGAGTTAATGCGTGACTACTATCGCCAACGTGCCAGCGCAGGACTTATTGTGGCAGAAGGCACTTGGCCTGTTGCGGCGGGCCAAGCATATAACCGTCAGCCAGGCATCGAAACACAAGCCCACATTAAGGGCTGGCGCGCAGTGACAGATGCTGTGCACCAAGAAGGCGGCAAAATTGTACTGCAAATTATGCATGCGGGACGTATTGGATCGCACCATATTAAAGGAAAAGATGTTGCTCATGTCGCTCCTTCTGCCATTGCTGCTCGCGGTGAAGTTTACACAGACAGCGCTGGAATGCAGCCTTTTGATGCGCCTACTGCGCTTTCAACAGAGCAAGTTTGGCAAGTTGTTGAAGAGCATCGTCAAGCGGCTATAAATGCCAAAGAAGCTGGCTTTGATGGCGTTGAATTGCACTGCACCAGTGGTTATCTACCAATGCAGTTCTTGTGTTCAGATTCAAATCAACGTACTGATGAATTTGGCCAAAGCGTTGAAGGACGTGCTAAGTTTGCGGCCGAATGTGTCCGCGCTATGGCAGATGTTTTCGGTGCTGGTCGTGTGGGATTGCGGATGAACCCTGGCAATCGCTTTAATGACACTAAGGATGCCCAACCAGCGCAAAGCCATGAAGCGTTATTGCATGCTGTGGCGGATTTAGATCTAGCTTATTTACACATGATGAAAGCACCTACAGATAAAATTGATGCCTTTGCTATGGGGAAAACAGCGTTTAAAGGCCCGTTAATTATCAATGATGGCTTTGGCGTTGAGTCTGCTGAACAAGCTGTTACAACCGGTTTAGGCGATGCTGTTTCGTTTGCTAGGCACTATGTTGCAAATCCCGATTTTGTTGAGCGAATTGAATCTGGTGCAGAGCTGGCCAAGTTCGATCGCAATACACTATATACTCCGGGTGCAGCTGGCTACACGGATTATCCTGTAGCCTAATTTAGTACACCAATGCTGAGTGGCTAGCTTTCGCAGTAGAAATAGTTAGCTATTTATTGGCCATGTATAGTTAGTGTCGCTAACCATATTTTAGCCGCGCTCTATCTCAATAGTAGCGTGGCTTTTGTTTATCATGAGCATAATGATATTTTCATAATATTCAGCACTATAGCTTAAAAGATCGGCAAAAAAATTTGATACTTTACGCTTTATCTATATATGCTTATAACAAAGTGTTAATGTTCTAATAACGCACTGTCTGGATGTTAGTAAACTTTCAAGAAGAAAAGCATCGATTAGCTTAAGATGGCGACTTCATTCGGATGAAGAATGTTTGTTAGATCAAGTTTGTGGCGTGCTATTTTTGATAAGTTAAGACATCAAGCCGCTGGATTATTTTATACCTGGGAAGGTAGCCGCCGAGCGATCCTTAAGATTAACGTAGCCTGCCCTAATGTAAACGGGCAATATCTATAAAATAACATTACTGGGACAACGATATGCCGCTAAAAAACCTTGAACTTGACCAATACAATGAATTAATAAATTCATTGTATGATGCGGCCAAAGATACTGACACCACTAGCTGGAGTCAGCCGCTAGAGCACTTGAAAAAGCTGTTTAAAGCGAATTATGTTACATTAATACTAAAGCTCCCCGCAGAAGACGATCTAGGTTTGATGATTGCCGTTGGCCATAATTTAGATAAAGAGCAAAGCGTTCGTTATTTGCCCTACCAACACGATTTAACTCCGTTTGCTGATCAACCCGTTGATAAAGTAGTGACGGTGAGTGATTTAATGGATGAGGTTGATTGGGAAGAAAGTTCATACCGTCAACATTGGTGTGCTGTAAACGATGTTTATCATGTAATGGCAGTAGATATCAGTACCCCAGATATTGGTAATCTGCGATTTAGAGTTACCCGCAGTAAAGAACAAGAAGACTTTAGCGAAACTGATAGGGATTTCTGTCGGCTGTTAATGCCTCATCTTCGCCGCGCTATTTCAACTCACCTGCAAATCCATAGTAGCGAGTCTTTGGGCTCTTTGTATTCTCGCGCGATTGGTCGACTATCAATTGCTACTGTGACAATTGATGAACATGGAAGAGTGTTAGATAAAAACCTATTTGCTGATTATATTTTAAATTCAGGTGATGGGCTCAAAGTGATGGCTGGCAAGCTGACCGCACATTACCCAAATGATAACCGTGAGTTAAAACGCTTAATAAAATCAACCTTTACCCATGTTGGCGAAGAAAGAACATTACCTGAAGCGATGTCGATTACGCGACCATCTGGTGAAATTGCACTAGGCGTTGTCATTGAGTTGATCCCATCGCTTGGCTGGACTGACGGTAAAGGGCAAAGCAAAGCCGTAGTTTATATTCGTGACGCTGTTGGAAAATCGCAAACCAGCACAGATATTTCCAAAAAACTGTTTGGTTTAACCCCGGCGGAAACAGCCTTGTCGCTACAACTGACCAATGGCTTATCCCTGGAAGAAGCGGCAGAAGCATTGAACATTCGACGTAATACCGCTAGAGCACATTTGCGCTCAATTTTCTCTAAAACCGGAGTTAGGCGTCAAACCGAACTGGTTCGTATGTTCCTAAACAGTGTTGCTGCACTTGGCTACGACGATAGTCCAGAGGAATAAAGCACACTTTATTTCCGCTAGACTGTAGCTGCAAAGCGCCTTTGGCAGCTACATCTAATTTCAGCCTAGTCCATCCGTACGATGTCCCTCCATGTGAAACCTGCGAACAATGCAGGACAAAAATAATTCCATGGAGATTTATATGCGCCCCGAATCGCAACATTCCTTAGCTTTAATGCTAGCAGCAAGTTTTGCCTCTACGATAGGTGGTTTGCCGTTTAATTCATTACCTATTTTATTAGGCTCTTTAGCAGATACCTTTGGCTTGGGGGCGGCCCAAATCGGTATGCTTGGTTCTATTTGTTTTGCAGGTTATCTCGTTGGGACTTTATCCTCGGTGTTAATAATTAATCGTTTTTGCTGGCGCAAGCTCACCATAACAAGTGCGATAGCTTCTTGCGTGTTGTTGCTGTTGTCATCTGTTTCTGGTGCCGAACTTCAAATGCCACTGTGGGCAATGATTGGCTTCTTTGCGGCGATGATGACGTGTTTAGGGCTTAAGATTATTGGTCAAATGATCAATAAAGAGCGTGCGCTGGGCGTTCGTCAAGGTATTGAGTTAGGGGTGACAGCCTTAGTATTATTCGCTTTACCTGCACTTGTTATCAGTCAGTTTGGTTATTCTGGCGCAGCCATCAGCCTCTCGATCATCATAATGATACTAAGCATTAGCGTGCTGTGGTTGCCAAAAGATTCGCATTTGGAGCATCAGAACGAAAGCTTAAAAGAGCAGCTGAGCATTCCCACTTCGGCATGGTTGGCGCTTACAATTTTCCTTGTTTTTGCCACTGGAAATATCGCGTTATGGGCATTTTTAGAGCGTATCGGCAATGGCATAGAGTTAGAGCCTTCGCAGCTGGGTATTGTCTTTGCTGTGTTGAAATTACTTGGTGGCGCGGCTGCTTTCTCTGTTGCCTTGGTTGGCGACAAACTAGGACTACGCAAGCCTTATGTGATTATTCTAAGTGTTTTAGCCATTGGCTTATATTTGATTTGGCAGTCACTATCTCATCAATCAAACCAATTCATACTCTTTGCCATGGGCGCCTGGATTTGGGAAGTTGCCTTTACTTGGGGTTGTGTATTCCAAACTGCCGC
>CAKZQF010000092.1 GCA_937139475.1 uncultured Gammaproteobacteria bacterium
GGGCGAGCGATCCCCCACATCAAGCTTTTCAACACAAAAAAGAAATCACCCACGACACAACGTCTTACTCGAACAACACCAGTTTTACCTACAATTTTACTTGTAGAAATCAGCATAACATTAGATACTGTATAAACAAACAGTATTGATTATGATTTTCGAGGTTCGTCATGAGTGTCTCGCTGATAGGCCGTAGCGGCGCACTTGCCTTCATCAAAACCAAGCGCCTTCGTATTCCATTGTTCATGGAACGTGTTTCTGCTGGTTTTCCCTCCCCAGCGCTTTTCCCATATTGTTCTTTTTGTCAATGTGCTGAGATCTTTTAATAAATCATCAAAAAACAATGAGATACAAAAAATAATCTCGTTCATACTTACTTTTACTGTATTGACAACTGTCACCCGGTCGGGTTTTTCACTGATTCACGCTGTGATCCCGTGGCTGGTTGCCTTTGCGCTCATCCGAGCAAAGTGAATTAGACCAGCAAACGTAAATGCTAAAAAAGGCTTTGTCCGACCCAAGTGGAGACGGAACAGCCTCGGTGGCCTTTTAAACAAACTGGTAAAGCAGACGCACTTCTCTCTCACTCGAAGCAGCTTTAAACCGCAAGTCCCGACCCGAAGCGGACATGCCAAACGTACGTTCAGGAATAGCACCATTGTGCCGATACTGTTGAAAAACTATTTACTATAAGTAGCTGACTGAAATATTCGCACGGACGGTTACATCGAATCGAATTGATGCAGTGCTGACTAAGTGACTATTTGCATTCTGATGTTGGCTTGCCCCTTGGCAGCAAAGGAAATCCTCCTGTTCTGTGCAAAAGTTGGTAGGTGTCAGTTAGGCTCCAAATAGCACGTTTCGTGCATCAGTTGGTTGTACATTGGAGTGATCAAAAGAGCTGCTTCGCGCACATTGCGGCCCAAACGGGATGATGGTGATTTCTCATTAGCGGACGGTAGGCGGCTGACCCATAGATCTACCGGAGTCGGCACAAAACAGAAATTATACGTCAGCTCTCGGGTGGCGAAACCAGACGTGGATATCCTAGTGATTGGGAAACACAAAAAAGCGATGGTTGCCTCACCGCCTTTTTCTTAGATTATAACGAGTGACAGATTTTATCGGCCTAGACTTGAGGGCGATCCTACCAAGACCAACCCGCTCCGACTGCTACAACTGGACGTGCTTTCGGACCGCTGTTAACCGCCGTACTCAGTTTCAGGACTCCATTATCCGCAAATCGATAAGATACGCCCATAGCCAACGCAGACTTACCCATGTAGGTTCCAGCGCCAACACCAAACATACCATTTTCGCCGACAGGAACTTGGGGGACGTTCGACATTGCCGCCGTAGCTGCAATAGCGCCAGCGAATTGTCTCACGTTAACAGCATCGAAATCAGCAGTACCATCGGCCACACCATGAACCTGTATCGGCGCCCCTGTCTGAGAGTCACTAAAGTTAGCTCCATTATCGTTCAAGGTAAGACTAGATGATTGGGTACCACCAGAAATCGTGGTCTGCGACTCAGTAACGATAATTCCATGAGTCTCTCCGTAGCCATTAGTCAGCGTAAGAGACGCACTAGATTCAGCAGCAACCCCGCTTACA
This sequence comes from uncultured Gammaproteobacteria bacterium, assembly GCA_937139475.1. Taxonomy (GTDB): domain Bacteria; phylum Pseudomonadota; class Gammaproteobacteria; order Enterobacterales; family Psychrobiaceae; genus Psychrobium. The sequence continues at coordinate 1,617 of CAKZQF010000092.1, forward strand.
TTTGTGATACGTCCGTTCGAATCAACAACAGTGTGAGGGGCATCAGTGTCCTTCATTACGATAGCAGAGCCACCTGTAGTTCCTTGGGTAGAGTTCGTTAACACACTGCCCCCTCCGACTACACTGGTATTAGCCGCATTACTAGAAACGTAGTTTAGCGTTCCACTGATGTAGACGTTTCCATCGACAAGCAAGTTACCATTTATTTGGTTGGTGTATTGGGCACCCTCCAGAATATTACCTATGGTCGTTCCTGCAGCAATCGTCTGGCTGGATTGGTAGGTGGTGTAACCACCCCCTGTGTTTATACTCATAACTCCAGTTGTGCCGTTAGTCGCTAGTGCTCCAGACTCAGATGCACGGATAGTAGCCGAGGTCGCGGATGTTTGAACCATACTTCCACCGGTCGTGGCGAGCGTGGAATTGGAGTTATTAATAGTCGAATAACCTGCACCACCAATATTATTAACTGTTGTACCTGGGTTGATGTTACCCAGCGTGATAACCGGAGAGCTACTATCATTATTGGTAGTTGCGTTTATCAATGTCACCGCAGTCCCGGTCGAACCTCCAACGGTCAGCGTGGTGCTGCCATCCTGAAGAGTCAGGGTGGAGGTATTGGTGCCGCCAGTCAGTGTGGTAGTATCATTCGCACCGTCAATTGCTAATCCATGGCCATCTACCAGCAATGACCCATCGTTGTTGCCGAGGTTTAATATGCTGTTGCCGGCAGTGGCCGTAACGGCAGTAGCCGTATTGGAATTACCGATGGTTGTGGCTGCTGTGCCTGTCGTATTGATATTGGTCGTACCTGTTTGACTGAACGTGCCTACCGCTGTTACCGAGTCCAGAGTAGAGTTGCCATCGACATTCAGACCATCTAACTCTGTGAAACCATCAACATCCAAGCCACCAGTACCAATATCGGCATTAGAAGCGGCTATCTGTCCTCCGGCTGTAATATCTTCTGCGGCATTAATATCATCGGTACTGGTTAGCTGCTCACCTTGCACCGTCCCGGAAGTCGATATGGTGCTGCTAGCACTGATCGTTGTAGCACCGCTGATTGCTCCGGTGTTGGTGATGCCGTCGTTGCCGTTATCGATGCCGTTGGTTGCAGTGGTGCCGGTTACTGATAATGTACTACTGATGGTGGCCGTGCCGGTAATAGTGGTATTACCGTTTTGCGTTAAGGTGCCGTCATTGGTTATGCCATTCGTTGTTGTTCGACCGTTAACATCCAAGTTTTCACCAATATTCACAGTACTATCTGTACCGTCCGTAATAGTGCCATCGACAACCACATTGCCATCAACATTTAATGAGCTATCTACATCGAGAGTTGCTGAGCTAGTAACACGAACAACACTCTCATTAATAATTAACTCAGCTGATGTTCCAGTATCGCCTGTAATATAAACAGTATTGTCTGAAGTAGAGTCGGTTACTATATTAGCTGCATCACCTGTCCCCAGTGCATCACCTGCAAGACCAGTTCCGTTAGCCAATGCTGATTGCGAATTAGCCAAAATCAAAGAGGCGATTACAGTCAACCTGAATTTTGTTTGCATTTGCCATCTCCTTAGTTAATAGTTTCTTTTTTTACCGACACACACATATCCCCGGCCTGCATCAAGAAGACTTTTAGCTGTGATCCTCCATCAAGAACGGTTATGTTTTTTTTAAGCTGCCTCTGGGCTGTGAGTTGGCCAAACTTTGTTTCGGCGACAGTTTTACAACTGCCGCCCCAGATGGCGTAGGCATCGTAGGTGGCGTTACAGTTATGAGTGGTCGGTGCGAAGGTGGCGGAAATCAGTGCAGTACCCTTGCCAACCGGCTGCTCCATTACGACGGGGATCAAACGCTGATTGGCTGGCTGTTGCTGGTTAGTCATCAGCACAGCGCCACTGTTTTGATTAAAGCCAATGAAATTAGTGACCTGGTTTACCTGCGCTGTACACTGGTTATCGCCCATTTGCTGTACTGCAGTAGCTATAGGATTAAGTTGAGTCGTCGATGGCTGCGTCTGCTGAGACGAAACGGCCACTTGTGCTTGAGCCTGAGTTGCCGAACTGGCACAGCCTGAAACCAGAATGATTGTTAGCAAACTAAAGCAAATAATGCTAAAGGTCTCAAATCGTCTATTGCTCAAATTCATCCGTAGCCCTCTGATAATTCTAGGGTTGTTTGCCAACCTAACTCTGACATTGGGGATTCAGAATAGTTAGATTAAAAATTGGAGCAATTATATCTGAAGCGAGATATTGAACCTTAGCAAAGCTTAGCTACCGACAACCTAGACATGGCTGTTTTTTCCTCTTCTCATCAGCAACGACTTAAAGCAGAATGCTTGATATGTTTTACTCTTTTTGCTGGGACCGTTCGCACTGGATTAAAGCCTCGTTTTGCTTGCTTTGCGCTGGCCTTTTATTCTCTGTTGCGGTGTCAGCCCGGGCTTCGACCAACTACATCACCGAACAAGCCTGGGGCGAAGATATAACCGGGCAAATGAGTTTTACTGAGGCTCAATCCAACCTTGAAATGCGCCCGTTCGACGGTATGCTATCCAGAGGCTATGGCGACAGTACGATCTGGGTTCGTTTGCGCTTTGATGCGACTTCACCTGATTTAGAGGCCGGTGACAGGCTGTATTTAAGGATTCGCCCAACGTTTCTGGATAGGGTTAGGCTCTATGATCCCTTACAACCAAAGCAATCACTGCTGCTGGGAGATCTTGAGCCGGCGCAGCACTCTTCGTTGCGCTCACTCGCCTTCTTTTTTGAAGTACCGCTGGGGATCGGCCCACGTGAGCTTTGGCTGGAAATTCAAACAACCAGCACGCGCTTTGGTTATTTTGAGCTATTGGATGCACAAGCGGTGTATCAGGAAAACATCCAACTGGAGTTTTATTCAATTGGCTTAATCGGAATTCTGTCATTCTTTTTTATCTGGGGTGTTATTCAACTGATTACCCATCCGGGCTGGTTGATCGCGTCCTATGTACTGGCCCAGGTGGGTGCCTGGGTGTTTTCGTTTTGGGTATTGGGGTTGGCTTATGCGCTGTTGGGCGAATATTTATCACCCTTCTGGCTGGATGTGGTTACTTCCCTCAGCTCCGCCTTCTACGTGCTAGGTATTATTCTGTTTTTATATCTATTAGTAAGCGAGTTGCGCCTGCCGCGTTGGACAGAACTCTGGTTTGGTGTGCTGGTTCTACCCATACCTATCGGCATAGCATTGATGCTATCAGGCCATACCGTGCTAGCCCTGCAAATCAATCCAATTATGATGCTCTTAGCCTCGCTGAGTTTTACCCTTATGGCACACCTCGGTCAGGACAGATCCGATGCTGTACTCTCTCGTAATTTATTGATCACCTTTAACTGGACCGTATTTCTTAGCTTCGTGATCTATATTTCAAGCGTACTGGGCTTCAGGGAATCTGGTATTATTGCGATGTATCTACCGATCCTCTTTAGTTTGATTACCAGCACAATGATGCTTGCGATCCTGCAAGTGCGCAGCATTCGACTACGTCGGGCTGAACAAACATTACGCACCAATATTGAAATTGCCAACAGCCGTGCAGAACAGCAAAGTCGCTATCACGTAGACAAAGACCGGCTCCTGTCGATGCTGGCTCATGAGTTAAAAACGCCGGTAGCTAGCATGCATATGCGCCTTGCAGCACATAATTTACCTGAGAAATTAGACCGGGACTTGAAAGCCTCACTCGATATTATTCGTGATCTGGTGGAAAGAACGGTGGACGCTAACAAAGTTGAAGAGGGTCAATTACGGCTGGAAAAATCGACCTTTGATCTTTGCCTTCTACTCAAGGAAATGATCTGCCAGACCACTTCTCCGGAGCGTATTAAGCTAACTGGAGCCAAAGACGACATCTGGATTGAAAGTGACCAACGGCTACTGAAAATTATGCTGCACAACCTGATCGATAATGCCTTAAAGTACAGTCAACAAGGCACAACGGTCAGCCTGATCTTACAGTTATTGCCAGACGAATCTAAGGTTGAATTAAAAGTGCTTAACACACCCGGAAAAGCGGGCTGGCCCGACTCGCAACAACTTTTTACTAAATACTATCGCAGTGCTGATGCCCAGCATTTGTCGGGTACCGGCTTAGGGCTTTTCCTCTGTCGCGGGCTGGCTGAATTAATGGATGCTCAACTCGCGTATGCGCCAAATCTGGCGCAGGTATGTTTTACAATAACCCTTCCGGTAGCTGAATCATGACCGCATTACAGATTATGGTTGTTGAAGATAACGATGAGTTGCGTGACGCCACGGTAGCAGCCCTAGCCAAATCAGGATATCAGGTAGTCAGCGTCAGTAGCGCTGAAGATATTGATAATACCGTTTCCGACGCGCCCTGCGATCTGTATATAATCGACCTTAACCTACCCGGCGAGGATGGTTTGTCGTTGTCAAAACGATTAAGAGCTGCCTATCCTTTTGCCGGCATTATCATGACAACCGCCCGAACATCGCTGGATGACCGAATCAGCGGATATCAATCGGGCGCTGATATTTATCTGCCCAAGCCGGTAGCCTTTGAGGAGCTTCTGGCGTCATTAGGCGCACTGGCGCACCGAATCCAAGCTAAACAGGAACAAGGCGTAGACTGGGTGCTAAATAGCCGAACGCTGATCATATCCGGTCCAAAGGGGCTTGCGACGCTCTCTGCAGCTGAAGCCCGGTTGGTCGCTGCACTGGCCGCTGCACCTAGCTTAACACTGGAACGCTGGCAGGTTATCGCGCATCTGGTGGGTGAAGATCGGGATTTAAGCGCGAGTAGTCTCCAGTTTCGTATCTCCACCCTTCGCAAGAAATTAACCGAAGGTAGCGATCAGCAACAGAATATCGTTGCGGTTCGTGATAAGGGTTACCGACTCTGTTTCAGAGTGCTGGTTCAATAGTCTTTGCAGGATGGCCCTGACTATGTGGCGACCTGCTGGTTCGAGGGTAAGCGTCCGGTGATCACATCTTGGCAGACGGTATCCAGTTCTGCGGCAGTAGCTCTTCGATAGCACTGGCCATTTGTGTCGGCAGACGTGTTAGGACGTCCTTCAGATAGGCATAGGGTTGCCCGTTCAACTTGGCTGACTGGATCAGACTCATGATCGCTGCAGCGCGTTGACCACTGCGTAAAGATCCCGCAAAGAGCCAGTTCTTGCGCCCTAGCGCCCAGGGTCGTATCAAGTTCTCAACACGATTGTTGTCGATCGGGATGGCACCGTCATCCAGATAGCGTGTGAATGCTGCCCAACGCTTGATACTGTAATCTAGTGCATTGGCTATCGCCGTTCCATCGGGCACCTGTTGTCGTTCAGTCAGCATCCATTGATGCAGTTTGTCTGCGATGGGTTTGGCTTGCGTCTGCCGTATTCGTTGTCGCTCATCGGCTGGCAGTTCTCGAACATCTTGCTCGACTCGGTATAACTGACGGATCAGCTTCACCGCTTCACCGGCGATCTGGCTTCTGCCGGCCACATGAAGCTCAACGAACTTACGTCTAGCATGAGCCATACAGCCGACCTCTATGACGCCTTCATCGAAGCTCTTCTTGTAGCCCGCATAGTCATCGCTGACCAACTGACCTTTCCAGTCACCTAAGAAGTCTCGAGCATGCTGCCCTGAACGTCCGGGTTGGAAGTCATAGACCACAGCATTCAGTTCAGAGAACGGTGCGCTGGCATAGGCCCAGATATAAGCTTTGTGAGTTTTCTTCTTACCCGGTGCGAGCATCGGTACCGGTGTTTCATCCGCATGCAGTACTGATTCTTTCAGAAGCTGCTCTCGCATTACATCAACTAAAGGTTGGAGCCTTACCCCACAGACGCCGATCCACTCGGCCAGGGTTGAACGAGAGAGCTGTACGCCTGAGCGCGCAAAGATCTGTTCCTGTCGATAGAGCGGAAGGTGGTCTGCGTATTTCGAGATCAGAAGATGAGCGAGTAGTCCGGTAGTTGGGATGCCCTTATCGATGATGTGAGCAGGCATGGGGGCTTGGGTTAGCGTCTCGCATTCACCACAGACCCACTTACTGCGGATATGACGTTCAACGCTACAGACGCCCGGTACGTAGTCGAGTTTCTCACTAACATCCTCCCCGATCCGTTTCATCTGACAGCCGCACCGGCACTGAGTGGAGTCCGGATCGTGATGGATCTCCTTACGAGGAAGTTCTGGAGGTAATGGCCTACGTTTCGCCTGGCGTTTTTTAATTGGCTTGGTTTCGGGCTCCAGCGCATCATCGAGTTCGGTTTCAATGCCAGCAATATCCTCATCAACGATATCGCCGAGTAGGCTGATCTGGAGAGTAGTCAAATGCTCGCTGCGCTGACCGAACTTATGCCGTTTTAGCAGGGCCAACTCATAGGTCAGCTTTTAATTAACCTGTTCTTTGTACTTGATCGACTGATCCTGTTTCTGGATCGTTTGATCTTTAGCCTGGATCGTTTGACCTTGAACTTGGATGGTCTGATCCTGCTCTGTAACACGCGCAAGCAACTGTGATGCGAGTGCACGCAGTTGTTCGTGTGTGAACTGAGAGAGATCAGGTGCTGTCATGATTAAAAGTGTGACAGACCCGCACGACTGACGCGATCCCCTTATAGCAGAATGGCGCTCTAGCGGAGTCTATGCTGAGGATATTTCAAAGCCGTCTAATGACGCCAGAGGGCCCTATTCGGTGCCAAGGTAGGCCTTGGACCAGCGCATTGAGTTGATCTTGATCCATAACAAGGTGGCTACCTCGAATTGTAGCCACCCAACGGAATTTGCCCTGGTGCAGTCGCCGTGCACAGAGCCAGATACTCTGATCATCATGGATCAAGATCTTTAGCCGATGGCCACGCTTGTTGGTAAACAGGTAGGCGCAGTGCGGTTTAGCTTCACCAAACACCTTCACGACTCTAGCCAGAACAGTATCTTGCCCGGCACGCATATCCATTGGTTCAGTCGCCAGCCAGATCTGATCGATACGGATCATGAGAGCAGTTCTTTAAGCAGATGGACTGAATGCACTTCGGAGCACCGAAGCGTAACAATCCCGAACTTAGAGCTAATCTCAATCGTAGTAGTGGACCCGGTTCGAGCCTTAGGAGTCGACTCAACATCTTCAGGTTTAACAGTTTCAATAGGAACGGGCAGAAAGCCAGGATAGGTTGTGATCTCACCTTTCTGCCGAGCCCGCCACATCCACTTGTGAATGAGGTTGGCGTTCAGCGCGAACTCTTGTGCGACGCTGGCCACGGAGACCTCCGGCTGCTGACAACGTTTGATAATCATCGCTTTAAAGGCGGGATCGTATCGGCGGCGTTTCCCTGCTTGAACAGGGTGGATCGGAAAGTTTGTCATTTAGGTGCCCACTTAGTATCTAGGTGGGCACTTAGCCTAGCGGGTTAAGGGAGTGCCGGAAGATGTGATTACCGGACGCTTACGTTCGAGGCGCTCTAAGTCGTCGAATATTCCGTCCGCTTTATGGATCTATTAGAAAACGCTAACGGGCCGGAATGGGCCAGTTTTTGAAGGAAGCTGGCAAATGGCCCTGATGCGCACATTCCTGACGTTAATCCAATGTAAAGATCGAAGGTATTTTCCCTGAAGCGGACATGACGCTTGTCAAGCGGAAGGGCAAAGTTCCCGGAATAGCTTCCTGGACTATCTCAAGCTTCATTTCTGGCGTGTAGCGACGCCGGGGTGGAAGTGTGGATTCGAGCACAATAAGTTCCCATTAAAATTTATTGGGCTATTTTCAATTCTGAGCTTGGTCTTCTGATCTGCTGGACAGTGATAGTATATCGCTGTGATATACCGCTACTTCCAAAGAATCTATTCCAATTGCCAGAGCTTCAAAAAAGAGCTCACTACCTTCTCTACATGTAATCTGGTTTCCCCTTCGACGCTACGCGGAGGTATACGATGAAACGCCCGCACGATATCTAATCCAGTAATCATACTGAGAAACATCTCTGCTCCGAAGTCGGGATCCGCGCAGTTGATCAAACCTTCCTTGTGTTTCAGCGTCAACCATTCGCTTAACGCTTGGTGCGCGGCCATCACTCCGCCACTGTAGATATTATGGAGTATCTGCGTATGCTCCTCGGAGATAGATGCCATCATTCTCATCAGATTCATGTGCTCATGACTGACGATAAAATTAAGGAGCAATAATCCAAACTCTGATAAAGCATGGTGACAATCTTTATAGTCATTCGGTGACACTGTCAACGTGCCGTTTATCCTTTGCGACAGCTGTTGTATCACGGCATCAATTAATGTTTCTTTGTCCGCGAAGCGCTTATAAAGCGTTACTTTCGACACACCTGCTTGCCGAGCTATCGCTTCCATTGACATCTTAGCTGGCCCCTTAGCGAACATAAGAGCGCAGGCTGCATCAAGAATCGCTGTATCTTTGGAGTGATCTAAAGGCCGGCCGACTCGACTATTGGTAATCAATTTATTTTCCGAATAACTTAATGTACGATACCGTACAGTAAATATTAATCAAATGAGAATAGCAAATATGCGCAAGGTTCTGCCGCCGCTTATACTAGCCCTTCTTCTCGTCGGCTGTGGCGACACCACTCCAACTGAAACGCCAACGACCGATGCACCTTGGGTACGCACGGTGGCGGTTAAGACGGACGACCACGACGAAATCAGAGCATCGGGAACCATTAGAGGGCATTATGAGACTCCTGTCTCTTTTCAGGTTTCTGGGCGCATTCTCAAGCGAGAGGTGGATGCTGGTCAGAAGGTAGCGAGTGGCGCTCTGCTTTTTGAACTCGATAAACGTGACTTAGAGGCTACTATGCAAGTTGCCAAAGCGGAACTTCAAACTGCACAGGTCGCCCTCGCGATCGCTCAAAATGAGCTCGACCGTCAACGCCAGTTAATTGAACGCAACTTTGTTAGCCGACAAACTCTAGAAGCATTTGAGCTCGCACTACAGAACGCGGAAAGCCGTCGTGATTCCGCCAAAGCTGTATTATCTCAAGCCCAAAACGGGCTTAGTTATGCTGAGCTACGTGCAGATAAATCCGGTGTATTAGCCGAGGTTACAGGTGAACCGGGAATGGTTGTTGGAGTGGGGCAACCTGTGGCACTCCTCGTAGAAGATGGTGATCTAGAGGTCGAAGTGTTCCTATCCGACGGCAACCAAGCTCCAGAATCAGGTGTATTAAAGCTACAAGAGCAAGATTTGCCGCTTCGTCTACGTGAGGTAGCTGGTGCAGCAGACCCAGAGAGTAGAAGCTGGAAAGCTAGGTACAGAATAGAAGCCGTGACAGAGGCGTTGAACATAGGGACTGTTGTGCAGGTTGCGCTTAACCGTAACACATCAGATGTCACCTTCGAGGTTCCCCTGGGCGCGCTTGATGAACGCAACCAGGGCCCTCAGATTTGGCAGGTTGTAGGCAATACAGCTCAACCAGTCTCAGTTGAAGTACTGGAATTGAAATTAGAGTATGCGACTATTCGCGCGCCACTAAACAGCGAAAGTCGCGTCATTGCCGTTGGCACCCATCTATTGGAACCTGGAATGGCGGTTAGGGAGCAGGCGCGATGAGTTTCCCCAACCTCTCAGCGCTTGCTGTACGTGAACGCTCAATTACTCTGTTTTTTATAATACTTTCTGTCCTGGCTGGTGTTTTTGCATTCTTCTCTTTGGGGCGCGCAGAAGATCCGGCTTTCACAGTGCGGGTTATGGTTGTCTCCGTTGTATGGCCAGGAGCTGAACCTGAGGTTTTACAAAATCAAGTCGTCGACCGCTTGGAGAAGCGAATCCAAGAGGTCGAATACTTAAGTAAGATCGAGACCACGGTTAGACCTGGTCGAGCAGACTTACAGATAGAGTTTGAGGATTTCTCACCTAGTGAAGTTGTGCCTGATCTTTTCTATCAAGTACGAAGAAGAATGCAGGATGAGGCGCACAACCTACCCTCAGGTGTCATAGGGCCGATAGTAAACGATGATTTCTCCGATGTGTACTTCTCCCTTATAGCTCTAACAGCTCCCGGCATGCCTATGAGGGATCTTAGTCGGGAAGCTGAGACAATCAGGGATCGGTTACAACAGCTCCCAGCCGTTCAAAAGGCGATGATACTTGGTGATCGACCTGAACGTGTGTTTATCGATTTCGATATGGACCGTTTAAATAACCTAGGAGTAACGCCCGAACAGATTTTTGCAGCGATCGATGCAAGTAACACACTCATTCCTGAGGGTTCTTTGGACCTAAACGGGCCGCGTGCCTATCTTCGTACACACTCTGATTTAAGCGACCCAGACAAGCTAGCAGACCTACCGCTCAGAGTTGGTAATGCATTGATACGCCTCTCCGACATCGCAGAGGTGAGTCGTGGATATGAAGATCCGCCAACCTATCTAGTGCGGGCCAATAGCGAAGATGCGATTCTGTTAGGCGTGGTCATGAACAAAGGTGAAAATGGCTTGGCCTTTGGTGAAAGCCTCGCAAACTTTCTCGATAAAGAGCGCTCCAACCTTCCTTTAGGTGTTTCGCTACAGGTGCTCACCAACCAAACGGATGCCATAAGCCAGGCTGTTGACCTTTTCCAGGTAAAATTTCTAGTGGCTGTACTTGTGGTGATGGCGGTCACTGTCATCGCTATTGGCTTCCGAGCAGGTCTTGTTGTCGGCATCGCAATACCGATCACTATCGGTCTGACGTTCCTCATCATGAAAATGGTTGATATCAACCTCGACAGGGTCACACTTGGTGCGTTGATTATCGCCTTGGGACTGCTAGTCGACGATGCAATTATCTCCATAGAGATGATGATCGTAAAAATGGAAGAGGGCTGGGATCGAATTCGTGCTGCAAGCCATGCATGGAATGTTACCGCAGCCCCTATGCTCTTTGGGACCCTAGTTACGACTGCTGGCTTTGTCCCTATCGGTTTTGCTCAATCGGGAGTCGGAGAATACGCCGGCAACATTTTCTGGGTACTGGCATTTTCACTGCTGATATCTTGGGTCGTCGCCGTCACCTTTATGCCCTACCTCGGGGTGAAGTTACTCCCTAACTATCAGAAACACGATGCAGCGAGCCTCTATCAAACCCCGATTTACACTAAACTACGGGCAATCATCACTTACTGTGTACGCTTTCGTAAGACAGTTATTCTAGTTACCGTTGCAGCGCTTGTTATGAGCGCAGCTGTGATGGCGATACTTGTTGATAAACAGTTCTTCCCAAGTTCTGACCGACCCGAGGTATTGGTTTCAGTCTATCTACCTCAAGGCAGTTCAATTAAAACAACGGATGCTACAGTACAAAAATTAGAGAGTGCGTTATCTGAGCTACCGGAGGTTAAGAGCCTCTCCTCTTACATCGGGGCGGGAGCTCCACGATTCTTCATTTCAGCAAACCCTGAGCAACCTGATCCATCCTTCGCTAAGATTATCGCAATAGGTGATGATGCAGCAGGACGCGATAGAATCATGGCCGCACTTAAGCAGAGAATTGCCAACGGCGAGTTTCCAGAAGCTCGAATCCGTGTAACAAGCCTGCTGTTCGGGCCACCGGTTGTCTGGCCTGTCAGCTTCCGTGTCGTAGGTCCTGATCAACAGATATTGCGCGATATTGCCTATAAAGTCAGAGATAAAATCGCATCTAACCCACACACTGTAATTCCGCACCTAGAGTGGGATGAGCGTGCTCCAAGCTTCCATCTTGATATGGATCTAGAGCGACTTCTATTAATGGGACTCACACCTAACGACGTGTCACAGCAACTTCAGTTTCAACTAAACGGAGTCGAAGTTGCCGAGGTACGACAGGATATAAGAAGTGTTCAAGTGGTCGCGCGTAGTTCACGCGACACTATACTCTTACCCGAACAGTTAGAAATCAAGACTCAGGATGGAAAGAAAATTCCGGTTAGGCAGTTGGGCAAACTCACCATTCAATACGAAGAACCTGTTATCAAACGCTACAATCGCGAACCCTTTCTAGCCGTGCATGCCGATGTCGAGGGGGCGCAGCCGCCTGATGTCACTAAAGCAATTTGGGATACGATGCAGCAGATTAGAGATGATTTGCCGGCCGGCTATCGAATTGATATTGGGGGATCAGTAGAGCAATCCGGCAAAGCCGATCAGTCTATCCAGAAGCTGCAACCGCTGATGCTCGCATTAATGCTGATATTTATTATGCTACAAATGCGATCGTTCTCTGGAACCTTCATGGTGTTTTTTACTGCACCGCTCGGGTTAATTGGTGCTGCTGTTGCACTCTTTATATTTGACCAACCCTTTGGCTTTACCGCCCTGTTAGGCTTGATCGGACTAGGCGGTATTTTGATGCGTAACACCATGATCCTGACTCAGCAGGTACAGGATAATTTAGAAGAAGGGTTGGCAGCAGGCAAGGCGATCATCGAGGCAACCGTCTCACGAGCTCGCCCCCTAATTCTGACAGCACTCGCGGCCATCTTCGCTTTTATCCCGCTTACATTCGACCTATTCTGGGGACCTCTGGCCTATGTATTAATTGGCGGGGTTATGATGGGGACATTTATAACACTGCTGTTTGTCCCAGCTATGTATGCATTGTGGTTTAAAGTTGAAGCACCAAAATATGATGATGCGCTTTAAACTGCGATTAAAACAGAGATTCAACGAGTCAACAGAATTGAACTTCAGGCTACTACCCCTAGTTGATTCATGAAGAATTAGAAATGAGGAACAGCTATCGCCTAATCAAAAGTGGAATTCGTAACTTACCAAACTAGATGTATAACGTATCAGCCATAAAATGTGGGAGTCCACCTTTCTCAAAATTTTGTCATTCAAAGCCTCTTTGATTGAATAAATTGAAGGTCCGGAAAGGGCCAGACCTTGCCGATTTTGATTCGCAGTTGCTCAATGCAGGATGCCAGAGGAATCCAACCAGACCCTGCTTTCGGCACTACGTCCCAATGGTATGAAATCCAACCAGTGGTCTATGGTCAGCTTGAGGAGTCCATGGAGTTCGTTCCAACCCTAGAATGCAATTAGCCGAATATTTTAACAGCGTGCTTGTTGCTGGATTTTGGTTAGAAATCATCCAGTGCCGACTGGCAAAAGAGTTTTTCAACAGTATCTGCCGACTCCGAAAATTTCGCTTGGCTCTATTAAGGTAACAGTGAGCGTATGGCCGCCATTTAACGCTGCTTCTCGGTGTGGCTATACGGTGACTGGTTAGTCATCTGTGACCATATATGAACACTATGTTCAGTTCCGCACGAGAAGATCTGACGCGTCTCAGTAAAATAAGCTGTATACATGTACAGTTATCTGCTAGGGTTCTTTTGTGGCGTTAGGTTGAATGAGCCCACTCGTCCCGCCACGGCCCACGAGTTGTGACTTCCTTAAGGCGGACTCTACCCAGAGTCAGGTTGAGCGGATCTATTTATGTACCAGGTTTCTCCGAACAGTTTCCCTAAAGGAATCATTGCGAAAGGCCAAACAGAGAAGAACTTTCAGTTTCTAGTTCTGTCGGGAAGTGCTTTGACTCTGATGCAGTCTCAGCTTGCTAATTTACCCCCGTCACAGCGGCGAAGTGCAAACCGAGCAATGTTTTACTTCGAATGCTTCCTGTGGCTAATGAACCACCCCCCTATAACGAGTACGCTGGACCTTCGAACAAATGTCTTTCTGAACATTCAACGCCTTTTCTATGGAGCACTGTTCTCGAACTGCTTTTTAGCTGCTGATGTAAAGTACTCAAGCAGACAGAGACTTGCTCTGTATTTCTTTAAACTCCTCACTGGGTTATCCAAATCGACACCTATCAAGGTTTTTGCACATTCAGACCTCACAGATAGTCAGGTCCGGGAAAGCATCGCTCAATTTGAATCTATGGGGATTGATCCTGTACGTGTAGCCAAGCTTAAGGGTTGGAATGTCGCGGACAGAAACGCGGGCTCATTTCGATTAAAAATGGGAGCTATTTTCGACGTTCTGGGGGCTGATTTTACTAGGGACCTACACCAGGAGAGCAAGAAGCACGCTTTGGCCCATAGTCACTATGGTAACTACGCTAATGTGGTCTCTCGATTCGATGACTTCGTGTGCTGGTACGGCAATGATCCGATAGACCGACCTCCCTTAAACTCGGAAGTTCTCCTAGACCCGGTCTTTGTTTATCAGCTTTTCTGGAGCTTTCAACGCTGGCATTTCGAAGGGTACTTCGAGCGGAGCCAGACCCAACCGAGGGAACGGGTGTTGGCAAACCTTCAGCGCCAATGGATCAGAATTATCTGTTGGGCAAAGTCTGTTCTGGTTAGAGGCGGGCTTATGTGTTCCCCGCTTGGTGATGTGTGGCCCGAAGGGAGCAAGAAACTCACTCGATCCCTCAATGAAGTAGGCCACCACCGATATGCTGATGGTGAAGCCCTTGTATCCCAAAAGCTTTTGACCCAAATTCCACTATCGGTCACTGACAAGGAAGCAACGGAGCTTCTATTCAGGCGGATCGAAGGCGACTTCAACAAAGTCGTTCGATGGGCTCGACGACAGATTGATCGCATAGCTCATCGTCTGAGCGCTATCGACCAGGCATGCGATCAAGGGGATCTGATAACGCTTGGTTCTCAAATATCTTCTCGGGCATATGGCCAGCCTGTGATGGCTATGAACAGCCTTATCAGGACTGTAAGAGAAACCTACAACGGATTTACAATCATCGACCATGGCATGCGCGGCCAGTTGGTGAGTGCAACGGGGAGTTCTTTTTCAACAGCGGAGCTAGCGGCGAACCTGGCAATGCCGACGAAGTATGCGATAGCTCCCATTGCTATCTGGCTGGTTGCGCAGCACCCCGTTCTGACCGATGCATCTCTACTGGGATGCGAACTATTCGACCGAAACGGTAAGCGAACCGGGCTTATACGGACCGACTCTGGGTCTGTGCTTGTCGTGAAGAAAAACCGGAAGGGGAAGCAACAGGAGGTTGTACTAAGCGACGACGAAGCATCTGTGGTAGAACTTCTTATCCAGATCACAGCCCCTGTTAGGAGCTATCTCAGAGAGAAAGGGGATGATGCTTGGCGACGATTGTTCATTGTCGCGGGCGGCCAGGGTTTTCAGGAACCCTACACCTTCACAAACCAGACAAGCTTCGCCAAGACCCTCCGACAAAAAGCCTTTGTACAAGCTCATAGCGCCGAGTTAGGGGGATTGGTTACTGTATTGTCGCTGGCCCGAATAAGGGCTACCGCAGGTGTTCTCGTCTACCTCAAATCGCTGAGCATCGAGAAAATGGCAGAGTCGCTAGGCAACTCGAAACGGGTTGCCATGAACTATTATCTGCCGCCTACCATCATGCAGTTTTTCCAGGAGCGGTGGGTCAGGATTTTCCAAAATGCGGTGATTATCCATGCCATGAAGGACTCTCCTTTTCTGCTCGACGCGACCGACTTCAGCAGCATGATTGAGCTGGAGCGATTTCTTGAGGCACATGCCCTTCGATCACTTCCTGAAGTACCTGACCCGCAGAGCAGTTCCACTGAGCAAACCTCCGGTCTATCAGCTTCAGAGATCGTCATCTCTATCAATGAGGAGGTTCTTGGCGTGCTTCTCTCGCTAAAGCTGGCCGTCGAGAAAGCTGGCCCGCGTGCGAGAGAAACTGCTGTGTACTGGAGCGAGTTCGCGGCCAAGGTTGAGTCTTATATCGAATCTGATGATTTTGCAGACCCATATATTCGCAGCTGTCTAGTAAAAGCCAGGGGAACAGCGAAACCTCAACAATTTGAGGGTCTAGTTTGTGGATGATCGCAACGCATTACCTCGCGAATTGGATTTCATAACGCGCTCTGTCGACGCGAGATCAGGCCTCTTCCGTAGTGCCGAGTGGCTCAACTCGAAGTTTGACGACCCAGTCTGGAATGCTCGGATTGCTCAAAATGGTAAGAGAGATACTGTCATTGATTTCAGGGTTAGGCTGGATGATGGACTACTTCTCACCCACTCAAAACATCAAGATCTTCTGGAGAGTATCAAGTCATATTTATGCCTTTCGACCCACCCGTTGGCTTCCGGTGGTATCCAGCTTGCACCGAGCACAGTAGAGCATAGAGTCCATACGACCATAGGTATTGTCGACTACTTTCTACTAAGAGCTGAACATTTCCAGCTGGCATCCCATGGTTTCAAGCTAATCACGCCGCATGACATCATGGAATTCATGGCTGTGCTGGCTTCTGGCCAGTACGCGAAGAACAATCTCTATGCTGCGCGTGAAGAGCTACAGAATTTCCTTCGCCTCAAAAGCCATCAGGTTACGAAGCAGGAGACCAAGCACGTTCTCACTATGGTTCCCAACATCGCTATTGCTGATGATATAGATGAGAGCAACCTTGGCTTATCGGAGTCGGAGATTGTTGCGGCCCGGATTTTCCTCTGGATCAACGGGAACTACAAACGCGTACCGATTACAGCGGGTAATGATGGGCATTCATTTTTTAGTCATCAGGTTTCTCCGACCAGTATCTACTCTGAGATTTACCATGAGCGGACCTTAGTGACGCCCAAATTCCTTGGGCTGAAGCTGGATGAGCTCCACTTTACTCCATCCGAGAAGACCTTTCGGGAATGCCCTGTGGTTTCGTCCATGGTTCTGTATGACGATCCACTGCCCTCTGAGGCCGGGGTTGATTTATACCGGCAAGCGCTTAAACGAATGGAACTCCTCAAGCTCTGTGGGCTGGGCCATATCAGTAATCACTCGCTTTCAGCACTGGATAACGGGGCGTTCCTCAGCCAACTGAAGATGAAGGGAAAGGGACGATATCGATCGTTGCCCCAGGAAGTAATATTTTCATCGTTCCGGAGCGCAGTGGAGTTCTACTTCGACCTGGGTCAACCTCTCATTGACGGTTATCTGGCACTGGCGCGAGAGGCTGATGATCGTGGATGTACGGTCGGAGACTTGAGCCAATCTGAAACCAGAGAGCTTATCCCCAAGAGATTGAGGGACATCGGAGTAAAAATCTGGGATCTCTCGGCAGATTTTCGCGGGCAGAATCGTGGAGGCGGTAGCACTGTGTTTTTTAAGCGGTTCAGAGCGAATGAGGGGCTGCTCCAGCTCGTTGAGGTACTTTATGGTGCCATCTGGATAATCCTCGCCGCGCTCAGTGCCAGGCGCTCTGGAGAGCTTAGGGATCTTATGGCTGATAGCTGCCTTATTTCGAAGTCCCATGGTTACTACTTGCAGTTTGACTTACGAAAACGGAACTTCGGCAAGACGCGTGAGCGGACCCTTCGTCCCATTCCCAATATCGCGGCCCGATGCATTCAGACCTTGGAGGATCTCCATCAAAAGCTCTCCTTGCTTAGTTCGGTTAAGGCTTCAGATAGGCTTTTCAGCAAGCCTCGGTATCGCGAAGTCGGTCTGGCCGCGATGAGCTCAGTGGGTGTGATAAAGGTGCTGAATCGCTTCTCTGACTATTTCGAAGTGCAACAGGACTCTGCTGGGCGGCGTTATTACATCCGCACCCATCAAATGAGGCGCTTCTTCGCCATGACGTTTTTCTGGGCCGGTGGGTTTGGTGGCCTAGACACGCTCAGGTGGTTTTTAGGGCATACCAACGTCGAGCACGTTTATCACTATATCACAGAGACAGTGCCAGGAGAGGTGATACGGAGAGTCGGTGCCGAGTATGCCTCTGAGGCCCTACTCACCGGGCAGAGCAACATGGAGGATCTGGGGAACCTTTTATGCGAGCGCTATGGATTGTCATCCTTTTCAATCATGCAGTCGGACGAAGTCGCAGACTATATCGAAGACCTGATGATGGAAGGGTTGCTCAAGGTGGAACCAGTATTCATCGACACGCCGACAGGAAAGCGCCATGAGATCCTCTTTAAAATTACCGGAGAGAATTCATGAAAAAAGCATCACGTCAGATGTCTGCTCAGCTGGAGATTAGCAACAGATCTGTTCTTGCTCGTGCTGGGTATCTCGAATTAATTATTCAATCACCCGCCGAATATCGAGGTAACATAGCACTGCTGACCGCTTTGAAGAGCCAGAGTGGACTTGCAAAGCTATCAGTTAGCGAAGCTTCCATTTCTCCTATGTCCCTCAATACGCTTAAGAGTAGAGCGAATGATCTGCTCCCTGGTGGGTTTACAGCTATTGATCATCTGAGACGCCAGGCGGCAAAAGCGATTCACGATTCAACCGTAGTCAAGCCTTCATCGTCCTCTATCACAAAGCAGGACCTCAAAGATAAGGTCAAGGCCCAGGAAAGGACAATCTCTCAACTATGGGATGAAATCGCACTGGTAACGAATGTTTTTAGAGAATCGGTAACACTCGCCCAGCAGTTTGCCGAGAAATGCCCTGACCCGGCAGATCTGAGTCTTTTCAAAAAGCGCCGTAGAGAGCTGCTTTCAATGCTCTCCCTAAGCAAGCAGCCTCAGACTCCTTCGTATGAGGATCAGCCGAATGCCGAGGGATAAGAAACTCTATCGCCTAACGAGCGACACTTTCCGACTGCCTTACAGGATTGATCGGAACAGCCACGTCCTCAGCGTCAGGGCTGATAACATTCCGCTTCTCTGTTGGCCAGATGGCAGACCGTGTACCGAGGCTAATCTGTACCTGCTGCACTGTTTTGAGCGTGGGCTTTCCCGCAAGGAAGGCGGTGGCACGCTTACTCAGTATGCCAAGCTTCTTTCCCACCTCATTCGCTTCTGCTTTAACAACGGCTACTCGTTCATCAGTTTGACAGATTCGCGCTTTTCGTTGTTTATCAGAACGCTTCAAGGAGAAGCCGACCCACGAAAGCCTGGGCAGAGAAAACGCCAAGCAGCCCATGTGGCAAATATAGGCAGAACCTGTCTCGGCTTTTTGGGGTACGTTGGAGAGCTTTATCTTGAGTCGTCCTTTATCGGGCCCACAGGAACGATCAGGGCTGAGACGAAAGAGTTCAAGCTTGCGAGCCAAGGAAAGCAGATCGTCCGCACTTACTGGCACCACCACTCTTTTCCTAATCCCGAGCCTCAAACACGGCGTTTACCTATCAACTCAACAAATATCGCAAAACTGATCGAGGTCATTCCGGAGGTGAGCACGACGACCTATCAGAGGAGACGACGCTTCATCCTGGTCAAGCTTCTGGAAATTACGGGAGCAAGGCGAGTTGAAGTCGCGAACATCAGGGTCGAAGATATTTATAACGCGAGAGGGATGAAGCGAGAGCCGGCTCTCAAGGTCTTCACCGCAAAACGCTCAGGAGGAAGGGAAGAGTTCAGATACTTGCCTGTCTCCAAAATTGACCTCGAATTGATCGTGAACTTTATCGAAAAGTTCCGGAACCGGGTCATAAGGAAGACGGTCGGTGTCGCAGGTGACTTGGGGTATCTACTGGTTTCCGAGAGTAGTGGGCTAAGGCTCGCTACCGAGACGCTGACGAATGAGCTGCTGCTACTTGCCAAAGCTGCCAAGATCGAAGAGCAAGCCTGCGCACACATGTTCCGGCACAGATTCATTACCAAGCTTTTTGTGGCTTTGATTGAGCAACATGAGTACGAGAGTGGGGACGATTTCCGCCGCGCTCTCCTGGATGGTGAGACCCTCAAGCGAAAGGTTCAAGAGTACACGGGCCATACCTCGATCAGCAGTCTTGAACCATACATTCACTTGGCATTCGAGGAAGTGGCGAGGTTTGGAAGTACCTTAGACCTTATTAAAGCAAAGCTTGCCGTCGAATCGCTACAGTCCAATCTAAAGGACGTTGCTATCGAGCTCAGCCACGGCAGGAGTCCTACTGAACTGAGCGTCCTCCTCAGCAACTATATCGACTTGGCGCTGGAGGAACTCAGTAGCGCCTCTATTTCTACCGAGCGCTGACAAGATATGGGTAGAATGAGTTCATATGGGAATCCAGCGCAGGATTATGTTGAGCAAACGCTCGACCTCAACGAGCTGTGCATCAAGCGACCGGCTGCAACGTTCTTTGT
>CAKZQF010000093.1 GCA_937139475.1 uncultured Gammaproteobacteria bacterium
AGATAGATTTGATTGCCAGGCTTCAACTCAAAGACAATGTCAGAGGATAGGCTGCCACTTACGGTAATTGGTTCCTTTATAAATTTATTAAGTTGCGAAAGCGCGAAGTCGTTTAAAGTGATGCTAGCAACACTAGAGCGGCGATTTTGACTATCGAGTATAAACTCTTGATTGAGACAGAGTTTGCTATTTTCGCCGCTTTGCGCCCAGCAATGGGGTTGTACAGAAATAGATTTCTGTTGTTGGTCGGCGATAATAGTAAAAGCCTCTTCTAAACGCCACTCCTTCAAAGGTGTTGTAAAACTCGCTTGAGTGATATCACCTGACCAACCCACACCATTTTGAGTGCCACTGAGTTGCAACTGGGCATTAAGTGGCGAACCTTCAGAGGTAAAGGTTAACTGGTGTTTTGCGGCATCTCCATTTAACGCAAACCGAGCGACATCAAGCTGATGTTGTTGGTATTGTAATTTATTTAGTGTCAATTGGGCGTTAACAGGCCGTTGCTTATTGAGTGTTGTATCAACAGAAAATTGTAAGGACTTCGCCGCCAGATCGTAATCTTTGGCCAACAAGCCTTTTACCATTAGCTCGGCGATGATACGTGGCCTTGCAACGTCCCCTGATAATTTTACAGCACCGATAACAGAGCCGGTAATATTAGGAATACTTTGGCTAAGTATCGGCGCATTTATTTGGCTATCTAAGTTTATTTTATTGGTGATAATCCCTTGGGCACTTAGCACGTTGCTACCACTTTTAAGCGCCAGCGATTCAATGGCCCAGCGCCCGTATTGAGTCGTTATATCCGAATTGCCTGCAACTTGACCACTTAAGGCAAGGGGGTGCTTAAGCCAAGAACCATTAAGATCCAATTGATTAATTTTCACCATCCAATCGTGCTCATCTAGTGAGAGCTCACTGGCAAATTCTCCAGAAATATTACCTTCAAGGGCAGGCCAAAAAGTGTGTGGTTGGATATTTTCAAGGGTTATATTAACGCTAGAACTGAGCTTATCGCTCCAGTTTATTAATCCCGCGGCCTTAATCTTTCCTGCTAAGGTGTCAATCACGCCTTGCTTAACGTCTAAGTTGTGCTGAGACCCTGTACCTGTAAGCGCTATTTGTATCGCTGGTAGGGTGGATGATGCTGCTCCGCCAGTTAATTTGTAGTCGAAATTATGGCGGTCACCAGATAGGTCGAGTGAACCCGCATTTAGTTTAAGTTTGCCTGCCAATGGCAGTGTGGTGTCCTGCCACGCAGCCTTAATCGATAATGGTAGCGCTGATGTGGCAAGGTTGGCTGTGACATTAGCTGCTGCCTCAACTGTGCCTTGGGTATTAAGATTTAGTTTCAAATCTTCTAAACTACCATGACTGGTCAGTTTGATAGTCGAGTCTGGGTAGTCATCGCTCTGTTTAGTCTTTAATAAAAGGTTAATTTCGTGAGGAAAATACAATTTGTTTTGGAGCTTAGCGCTGACCAAAAGCTCGCCAATATCATGTTTTAATGAGAGGTGACTGACCGACACGTTTTCGTTGTTGGCTGTTAGGGATAGCACAATATCTGATAATGATTGTACTGGTGAGCCTGTACTTTGATGACTGAAATTCTTGACATGCAAGCGTTTTAAATCAATTGATAATGGCAGTGCAGGCAATTGTGTTTTAGCAAAAGCAGCAGGATCAAACTGATCAATAACGAATGCTTGGTCGTTCTCTTGCTGGGGGCTGGTTGAATTGAGCTTGAGCTGCGCTATATCAATTGTAACCCCATTAATACTCGATTTCTGGGTGGCAAAAGAAAGCGCTAAATCGTCAATACTTATGGTTTGTTCGGGCAATGTAATTAAGAACTTTGCAACCGCTAATTTTCCTAAGGAAACAGCAAAGGGCAGGTTTATCGGGGCAATGGTTCCAGTGTCGTTTGGTTCTTTGCTGAGTTCAGTCTGCTTGAAGCTGAAGCTATCGACATTAATTTCTTTAACACAAAGGCTAGAATCCCAGACACAGCTCCAGTCCCACTCTAGCGTGACCTGCTGTAGACTGAGTTGTTGCTGTTTAGTACGGTAACTAATTGTAGTAAAGCGCGGAGAAGCCAGTAC
>CAKZQF010000094.1 GCA_937139475.1 uncultured Gammaproteobacteria bacterium
TGGCTGTATAGCTTATAGGTGCCTATTGAAGCCGCCTTACAATCAATGCCCTTGCCATAAGTTTCAGTCTTTGTTTCCCCTAACTCCTTAACAGCTGAAGTCTTAAAGTGTTGATACTGGCTAGTGCAATTGTCGCCTTGTGCGCTTAGCGATTGGTAATACAGGACATTGGCTAACGCGCCGTCGTCATTAAACAGAAACTCCTGTTCAAATTCAGCACCAAACAGATGGCTTTGATAAGTTAAACGGCGCGGCTGCTCGTCAACTAACTTATTAGTTTGCGATTGTTTAACTTGTGAAATGCTTTGTTGCCAGTCAATGGCTGTCAGTGGCTGAGTGGCGCTCACTTGAAATGTGAGTAATCCCAGGGTAAGTGCTGTAATAGTTTTCATGATTTTCTCCGATTAAAGAGCTTTACCATGACATAGGTCGTTATCACTGTCTTATAGTGATAAGAAGGGTTGTTCAATGATTTTAGTTATAGCTAAAACCATTGAACGGCGTGCAGGTTTAATTTTGCTGTTCTTGGTATTTCTCGGTAATGATATTTGCCTCGGTGCGCAATGCTTCTAATAGATATAAAGCCGCTGGTGGTAGCTGTCGCTGCGCTCGCAAGGTAATACCAATAGCGCCGGGCTCGGTCATGAGCGTTAGTGGCAAGCGTTTTAACAGACCTATCTCTTCGTAAGATCTTGCAACTTGCAGCGGCATGGCAGTGATCATGTCAGATTCTTTTAATAAGGTTCTGTTAGTTAAGATTGACGTCGATTCTACCGAGTTGACCGGCACATTAAGTCCTTCACGGTGGAATGCTTCATCTAGCTCTTTACGTAGCAATGTCTCTGGTGACGGTAAAATCCATTCTTCGCCAACAACATCCTTTAGGGTTAATTTGGCTTTTTTCTGCAACGGATGCCCAGAACGTGTTACCAGTACGACAGGTTCGCGGTATAGCTCTTCGTTACGCAAACCATCTTCCTCTGGCACCTCCGGAATACGACCGACCATTAAATCAAGATCATCGATCTTTAAAGCATCGGTTAGGCGGTCTACGGTACCCTCGCGGATCACAACCGACACATGCGGACGATCCTTTTTTAATCGGGCAATTGCTTTAGGTAATAAGGTTGCACTGGCCGCTAGAAAACTACCAACCGCCACACGCCCTGACAGGCCACCTTGCAACGAGGACAGCTCTTCACTGGCGTGTTTTACCTGCGACAAAATAAGCTTGGCGTGTTTAATCAACACATCGCCATACAAAGTCGGGGTTACACCACGTGATGAACGATCAAATAATTCAATTTCTAATGCCGACTCAATATCACGAATGATTTTTGTCGCGGCGGGCTGCGCCATATTATGAATTTGCGCCGCCTTAAAAATATTACGTTGTTCACCAACAGTCACCAGCAAGCGTAAATACTTAAATTTCAGTCGCGATACTAAGTGACGCTCTAAAACGATTGGGTTCATTGCAATGGCCTCGGTTGATTATTACTAATAATCCTAGCTTGCCATAGGTAGAACTAAAAGTATATATCTAATTCTTTTGGTATATTTATTTTGTTATGTCGTTGATAGGTTTTGTTATCGCAGCTCGATGGTAATGAATCATTAACGTTGCTGGAATCTCGTTAGTGTTCGCTACTTGCTCGATAGGAGAGTAAGAAAGTCACGGTCGTTGACGCCATTCACATAAATAATTTTATGGCACTAGGCTAATTTATTGTAAAAATTGATATTTTGAATTAGATTCAGTGTTTAACATGAAAATAGTGCGAACAAATATCGCACTGTTTTTCATATAGGAAGCTGTTAGTTGCCTTATGAATATCGAGCCACTTGAAGGATTAGATGTAATTAAATTTGGAGCCTCTAAAGAGGACGCTCTAGAATTATTCGGAAAACCTGACTTTGTTGAAAATGAAAGTGGCAAAGATGGAGTTCGCCCAGAAACATGGGAGTATAAAACGCTAGGTCTAAGGCTAGATTTTGATCCTGATTTTAACTTCATAATGGAGGGTTTTTTTGTATCTTCATCGAAAGTAAGTCTAAATGGTTTTTACCCGGTCGGGTTAACCGAACAGGAATTATTAAACAAGTACCCAAGTTTAGAATTAGAAGTTAAAGATGGGCGATTCGCCGATTACGTTGATAATTCAAAAGAACTGCTGTTTTTCTTGCGGGACAACGTTGTAAAACGAGTTGATGTATTGCCAAAACTTTCAAATTCTCTTGATAAGTTTGGTGAAAGCAGCAACTAACAAGTTACTAAAACGGACGCTAAACCGTTGGCTAGCGCTCGTTCCTCGCAATTGTAGCCAACAATTTTACGCCCTTTATTAAGGCGTTAGTCCTCATGGAGTAGTATCGTGTTTAGCGAAATAAAGTGGAGATTTAATTTTGCAATTATCAGTTCGCTCTTACTGATTTTATTATCTGCATTTCAATGGTCGCTTGTAGAGATAATAACTGTTTTTCTTATGATGCCATTATCAGGTGCTGTATGGTTATTTTTTATCGTTTGTATGATTTCTAGTTTAACTTGTTTATTGAAGTTTAAAGATATTGGTCGAAAAAGTATTACCCCAATAGGTATTCAGGTTATAGCGTTTCTTTTGGTAATTTATGTTCCATTTACAATGCTATGGCTAAAAGGAGATTACATATTAAATAAAGAACAGAGAGCTGTAGTGGTAGCTCAGGTATTAAATGGAGAGTTAAAACCAAATGTCGAATATAACTCTTCTTTGATTCATTTAAGTGATGATTATTCAGGTCTTTCTCGTGGCGGCAATGATATTATTATCGAAAGTCATGAAGGCTTAACTTATGTTTTCTTTTTTACTTTCAGAGGCATTTTGGATAATTATTCGGGCTATCTATATGTTCCTGAAGGTGGTTCTGCTGAAATGTATAGTGACCTAAATGAAGCTGATATGACCGAAATAAAGCATATTGAAAATAATTGGTATCTAGTTTCACATCACTAAGGGCTAACAAGTTGCTAAAGCAGGGCTCGTAACAGTTGGCTCGGTTCCGCTTCACATTTTAGCCGACAATTACTCGCTTCTTAGCAAAGCGTTATAAGTATAAATATGACAGCGATAAATAATGGATTTGATGTAGCAAACTTATTAATGCACAGTGCATTTGATGAGTTAACTGCTGCTAATACATTTTGCGAAGAAATTAATGATTTAAATATCGAGAATATTGAAGAGCCAGATTGTTTTTTTGTTTCACCTCGTATCGAAGGAATGGATACCTCTATAAAAAAGCACTTAATTAAAGCAACTGTGCTTTTTCAATCTGGAATGGAGTCCATAATTCATTGGATTCAAAGCCAAGATCCCACTATAAAAAGTGGAAGAGCATTTGCTCAAAAGTGGGAAAATGCGTTGGCTTCAAAAAATGTAGATTTCGATTTTTCTGGTTACAAAAGCTTTTATGAAAATTATCGAATCCATTTAGTTCACCCAGATAAAGATGAACGATTTGAAACTTTTAATAATTTAACTTTTAGTGATGTATATTATGGCATCAATATAGGTTGGCAGGCATATGTTGCTATGTTAGAGGCAATTGGATTAAAACATGATGATAATTCATGGCAAATAATGTGTAGAGCTCATACTTTGCCAAAGACACTAAAAGGTCTTAACTATGTTGTTCCAAATGAGCTAATTGTTTTATTAAATAAGAAATATAGGAAATATCTAGATAAAATATCCCCCTAGGGTATTTGCCAAATACTTCTCAGGCATTCAAACGGACAACTTACAGTTGGGTTTTGTTCGTGCCTCCTTATTTTAGCCAACTACAAATAGCCGCTTAATGTGGTGTTATGGTGCCAAAATTGAGATATATCACTATGCTGATACTGCTGGTAATCAGTGCTGGCCTTATTGGCGCAGAATCTATTCCTTGGCAGCATCGAGGTGAGAAAAAAATGGAGCCCGCACTTGCTGCTTCATTGGTTACGGCAAAAAAGTGGGCAGCGGAACATTACAAGGATGATGAAGAAATAGTTAGGTTTGAGTTCGTCATTTCCAAGACTATTAATGGTTACGAAATAATGGTTATGGCGGTGTTTAAAGGTGATTTTGTAGCCATTGATAGTGAGATGTGTGTTCGTACAAATGGTGAGCATGAGTACGTGAATGCGAAGCAATGCATGGCACCATAGCAAGAGACTATGACGTGAGTTCCTAATTTCAAATCATCTTATGCGCCCACTATGCGTGGGCTTGTGGCCTTAGTTACCAATTTCTACTAATACTCACTGACTAGAAAAAAGTAGCGGAAAGCCTCAATTTACCGAGGCTTTCCGCTAAAACGAATCTGTTTAATTAAAGCAAGGTACACACATCGTCAAAATCAAAGCGTGGTAGTCGCTGGAATAATTTATTGGTGTCGCCATAGCCTAGGCTACATAAGAAATTACTTTTAATTGAGGTTCCTGCAAAAAACTCTTCATCACACGCCGCATTATTAAAGCCTGACATTGGGCCGATATCCAGGCCTAGTGCGCGCGCTGCCACCATTAGGTAAGCCCCTTGTAATGTCCCGTTTCTAAACGCTGTGGCTTGGGCATTGTCAGGGTTATTAATAAATATATTTTGCGCTTGTGGATTGTGCGGGAATAGGCGCGGCATGTGCGAATAAAACTCGGTGTCATAGCCGATAATCACTGTTACAGGGGCGGCCAGTACTTTTTCAACGTTACCTGGCATAAGCACACTTTTTAAGCGCTCCTTCCCTTCTTCACCACGGATAAAGATGAATCTTGCAGGGCAGGTGTTCATGCTGGTGGAACCCATTTTCACGATATCAAAAAGCTGTTGCAGCAACTCATCACTCACTGGTTTGTCCGTCCATCCGTTATGGCTGCGCGCTTGCGTTAGGATAAGCGCTAAATTTTCTGAGCTAAGCAGTGCAGGGTTTTGTTTTAACTCGATTGCTGCTTTTTGGGCTTGCTCGATTTGGGCAAGTTGTTCAGGGCTGAATGTTGGCTGTGTCATAGGATCTGCTTCCAAGTTTGTGAGGCGATCAGGTGTCGCGAATTTGATCTATTATAAAAAGATTATCTCAGTATGCAATATTAATTATTTGTATACATGATGTCTTCGTTGTATTCTTTTTGTGATTTTAATTCCTCAAGAGTGAAGACAATGGAACAGATTTTAGATTTATTACCGCTAGTCGGCATGATGTTAGCAACGGGCGTCGTCGCTGGTATTTTGGCTGGTTTACTGGGTGTTGGTGGTGGCATTGTGATTGTGCCAGTGCTTGATACGGCGTTAGGCTTTTATGGCGTTGATAGCGCTATTCGAATGCATGTGGCCATTGCTACATCACTTGCTTGTATTGTTTTAACCTCTATCTCCTCAGCTAAAGCACACCATGCCAAAGGCTCGGTGGATTTTGGGCTAGTTAAGCGCTGGGGGCCTTTTATTTTTGTTGGCTCATTGCTCGGTACCGTCGCTGCGGCCTATATCGATAGCTTTACGCTTTCCGCTGTGTTTGGCGGCGTCGCGTTAATCGTTGCACTAAAAATGTTATTACCATTGGGTGACGTGACACTACGTGACGATGTGCCTCGCGGCGTGATGTTACCGTTCCCACCAACAATGATCGGTGGCTTATCGAGCATGATGGGAATAGGGGGCGGTACGTTGAGTGTGCCCGTTTTAACCTTGTTAAATCAGCCAATTCATAAAGCTGTTGGTACCGCCGCATTATTTGGTCTGTTTATTAGCGTGCCTGGCACCCTTGGCTTTATTTTTTCTGGTCTTAACGATGCCCGTACACCAGCCGGAAGTCTGGGTTACGTTAACCTAATTGGCTTTGCCCTTATTTCTCCAGTGACTGTTTGGTGTGCGCCAATCGGCGCAAAAATAGCGCATAAGCTTTCTAAAGATCAGCTAAGCAAAGTGTTTGGTGCTTTTCTGCTGCTCGTCTCGGCTCGCATGCTATACCGCGTACTCGGCGGTGCTTAGATATATTAATTATATGGCCGCTGATTGCTTAGCTATAACAAAAAAGCTATTAGCAGTGACGTAAAAGTTAGTCGAATTTTCCGCATTTTTGCCGCACATTAAACAACATAATTAGTGACCGAACACAGTGGTGCTTGGTCAAAGCCAACCAAGCAAATCGATGAATTTGCTAATGGAGAGAAACAACGATGACAAAGTATGCATTAGCTACGCTAGATGTCCAAGGCGCCAAGATAGCTGCCATGGTTATTAATGAAAAAAGTTACGATTTAAGTGCCGCTTACGGGCAATTGGAGAGTCAAGACAAACCATTGTGGGCACAGTGTATCACCAGCGCCTTAAGTAATTGGCAAGAAGTTGTTGCTGATATCAGCGCTTTCGCTGCAAAGCTGGCGCAGGCCGCAACCACTGGTGATGTCCAAGCTATCGACGGTGATGTCACTACGCTCGCACCGTTTAAGCCGAGTACCATTTTTGGTACTGCTTCAAACTATCATGAGCATGCGGCGGAAATGAATACTATTTTAGCGGCTAAACCTGACAGCTCTCCTTATGTGTTTATGAAGGCAACCACCAGTGTTACCGGCACAGATTCGGAGGTCATGCTGCCACCAGAAACTCAAAAACTCGATTGGGAAGTTGAGCTGGGTGTAGTGATTGGCAAGCCTGCACGTCGGGTGAAAAAAGAAGATGCCTTAGATTATATCGCGGGTTACACGGTGGTGAATGATATCTCTGCGCGTGACCTTAATCATCGCACCGATTATCCATTTAAGCACGATTGGTTCCGCGGTAAGAGTTGGGATACGTTTTGTCCAATGGGGCCTGTGTTCGTGCCAAAAAGCAACATCGAAGATCCGCATAAAGTTGGTCTGGGTCTGAGTCTTAATGGCAAGCAAATGCAAGATGGCAATACTAGCGAGCTTATCTGGGACGCCTTTGAACAAATTGAATACCTCTCTAGCATTTTAACCCTACAGCCAGGCGATGTGATTATGACTGGTACGCCTGCTGGCGTGGGTAAAGGTATTGGTTTATTCCTAAAAGATGGTGATGTGCTAACCGCGTGGGCTGAAGGCGTTGGCTCAATCACCAATACAATTAAAGCCGAACAACTGTAACGGGAGCAATAGCAATGTATACCCCAAAGCCGACCAAATTAGGTCACCTGGTATTAAAAGTAAAAGATGTTCAAGCGTCCGTTAAGTTCTATCAAGAAGTTGTTGGACTATCTGTATCGGATTGGATTGATGACCGTATGGTGTTTATGCGCTCGTCAAGTGATCACCATGATCTCGCGCTGTTGCAACTGCCGCCTGATCAAATTGCTAACCAAGATCCGCTGCAATCGCGTATTGAGCATTTTTCTTATCATGTTGAGTCGATTGATGAGATTAAAAAAATTGCGCAAATGCTTCAACAACGCGGTATTGAGATTGACCGAGGTGTTGGCCGTCACGGCCCAGGTGATAACACCTTTATCGTATTTAGAGACCCTGATGGCAATAATGTCGAGTTCTATTCTGACATGCTGCAAATCACTGACCAAGCCCCTTATGAGGCGTCTGTTTGGGATGGAAAAGAAATGGCAACGTTTGACCAATGGGATTTGAAAGAGTTTTTAGTTGAACCGCCAGAACGCATTAAAGCCATCATCAAATAAATCAAGGAGAAGAAAATGCCAGTATTAAAGATAAACGAAGATTCAATCTATTATGAAGTTCACGGCCAAGGTGAGCCGGTCGTATTATTGCATGGTCTGGGCGGTAATCACGCCACTTGGTTTCAGCAAACTGCGATTTATAGCAAAGGTTATCAAGTGATTTTGATTGACCAGCGTGGCTTTGGTAACTCTACCGATAAAGCTGGTTTAGGTCGCAGTGGGTTTGTTAGCGACCTGACTGCGGTATTAGATCATCTAAAGATCGACAAGGCGGCACTAATCGGCCAGTCAATGGGCGGCGGCACAGCCATCACTTTTGCAGCGCAAAATCCACAGCGGGTTAGTGCATTAGTGATAGCTGATTCACTTCATTGTATTGAAGAAAGCGCTGATGTTGCAGCGATTATGGATAAAGCACGTGCCGATACCGACGGTTTATCACAAATAGAGCGCGTACTAGGTAAAGCGACGATTGAGCGCGACCCAACTGCGGCAACGTTATACCAACAAATCAACAGCTTTAATGCCACTAATCGTAGTAATTTAGTCGGCAGTTATAGTGACGTAAAAGTTACACCAAAAGCCTTGAGTGAGCTTGGCTGTCCAGTGATGTTTATCGTCGGTCACGATGATGTGTTATTTCCATTAGAAGCGGTGCGCCTAGTGCAGGAGCAAGTCGAAGGTTCGTTTATTATTGAATTCGATAATTGCGGCCATTCAGCATTTTATGAACGAGCACAAGAGTTTAATGACAGTGTGTTAAGTCTACTGCAAATGGCAGGGTTAGA
>CAKZQF010000095.1 GCA_937139475.1 uncultured Gammaproteobacteria bacterium
AAGCTCTATCGCAAGAAATACTTTAGCAGTGAACAAATTGAAATCATCGACAGGTAAAGCACAATTTGTGTCGCTTCGTTAGTATATAAAGCGAAGAACAAATCATGCCAGTGCATCATGGAAAAAATTAGATAAAATTGATGCCCACTATGCGTTATAGTTTCGCAGCAAAGACACATAAAAATAAGAGCCCTTGCTTACTCACGCAAAACTTAAGTAACAAACTCAATGACGAAATGTCTTTCCAACTTTTTCAGGAACAAATGTACCTCCAGCTCGATGCACTGCATCAGTATTCTTTACAGGATAACGATTGCCGCCTTTGTAATGAGGCTCGAGCACCTCCCATTCACCCTCAGAAAAAGACATAAAGCCATAGACTAGACGCTTAAGATCACTAACAAAAATAACCGGATCAAATTCTTTTATGGTGGCCGTAGGATCAACAAGTATTAGTGTTCCCTGTTGCATAGCAAAATCACAATAATCAACCACAACAGCATAACAATGCTCCAATGGAACCGGTGATGGAATTAATGCAACTGTTTCCTTCAGCTCCTTTCCTGAAAGGGTATAGCGGACACAAATTTGCTGCGCCCCTAAAATGGCGTTGGCGCCGGCATCTATCAACTCAGTACCGGTTAACTTTGAAAACTTAGTCAAAAAATCTGTATTAAGTGGAATTTCGCCACGCAAATATTGACTGACAGATGATTGATTCATCCCCATTGCTTTTGCGGCCTTTGCCTGGCTTGAGCCCGTCTTTGTCTTAAAGTTTTTCCACGTTTGATTGACTGCGCGCAGCGTTTCGTTATCGTACATCATATGCCCCCCTAAAAACTTATATAACATAATAGCAGTAGCACTTATAAACATTCAACTTTATCACCTGAATTTGTCTTATTTTTTAACACAATAGTTTAAAAGCTATGTGACCGTAAGCCCTAAATTTCACTGTTCAATGATAGTCTATTAGCCATCTGTTTCCAGATGGCTAAACGATAGCATTAAAACTTGTAGGCTAGACTGAGTTGAGTAGTCTTAAATTGAGTATCATTAATATCAGTTATGGCATACTCAAGACCATAAACGAAATCTCCAACAGTCGCACTTACCCCGACAGAGTAATAAGGGTCAACGCCATCATTAGAATCGTTATATGAGGTTACGCTTTCAATTGGTGGCGTAACGTCTTCTGGAGGCGAATCTTCTGATAGTGGACCAATGACAACATCATGATAATACTTATAAGTAGAATTTAGGTTAGTCTTTGCGTCCCAAAAATTAGCGCCAACGGAGCCGGTAATCGCAAAAACATCATTAAGTGGAAAACTACCTTTAACCCCAAGGAAGAACGCATCAGTGTCTTGATTGGCGAAGGTTTCTAATGATGAATCTCCAATCAATACCGGTAAATCGTTAACTAGCCCCTCCTGATATCCATAGAAATCAGTTTTTCCATAATTTTGGTAACCTGCCTCAATAGCAAAGAAGGTATTTATTTGATAGCCCATAAAGATTTTATAGGCGTCATCGTCACTACTTTTGATTTGAACGTCCTCATCATGACCAGCACCGATAAACGCTTCGCGTGCATCAAGGTCACTTGACACCGTGCCAAAAGCAATGCCCCCGTATAGCTTATTTTCGCCGCCAATATCAGCTTGAGCAGCTGCTGAAAGTGTTAGTGCTGAAGCCAAAATTAATATTTCTTTTTTCATGTCATATATCTCTTGTATTAAATGTTATAAAAATTAACGTAATTAATGTTTGCATCTGGGCTCATAAATGACTCAAGAAGCAAACACACAATGTGAATATCAAGTAAAAAACTAACTCTTGAGGTTGCAATCCCACATTGGGCTTACTGCAAAATCAAGAATTAGTATTAACACTTCATAAACAAATAAGTGTTACTGCTTTTAAATGACGTAACTAACCTAATCGCATTACGCCATTTAGTATTGCTTGTTTTAAATTTAAAACATCACGGTGGGTCCTCTGTTCACCGCAATTTGATACTACTTCTCAATTATTACCGGAAGCGTCGCCACACAGTCAAAGCTAATTGTATTGTAACTCGGAGTTCGGGTAGTGGCAGTTGACACTCTAGATGCCCATTGATGATCAATAGTAGTGATGCCATCACCAAACGAAGTTGTTTCTTTAATAATCTGGTATTTCCCGTTACACGCTTCGTACATTGCTTGATATGCTTCTTTACGGCGCTCTTTATTTACTTGCTCTCGAGAGCTAAGTCGATATTTCGCCTTTCCATATTCATAACGCTGAGTGTTCACGGGATCATATTTAGTCGACTCTAGCGCGCCAGGAGGCGCTACATTAATTGATGACGCGCAACTGATGACACCCAAAGAGATAACTGGAATAACTAATAATTTTTTCATCATTTTTAGTCCTACTTTTTTACAAAGTTTTAAGTTATGCAGCAATAAGGGGACTCTTCAATTACCCACCCACTCAACCACATAAACAGTGTCACTGTTTGTTCATTCGTTAGTGTATACCGCATGAATAGTAAATACCGCACTATTCATTCAGTATTTGTAAACTTGCATCAAAGCGAATGACTCTACTTTCACGCTACTCATTAGTTAACAACCTAGCAAGTAGGAAGAGAAGAATATGAGTTACAACTCGCACCACTCATAACCCCCTTAAACAGTGACACTACTATAATAAGATAATAAAAACGTGTCCACTGTTAAAACAATAATAATCCACCAGATATTACTGTTAATTTCAAATAAATGGTTTGCAGGAGAAATTGCCCTCACTATCGGAAAAAACGATAAGCTATTAGTCACTTGGTGCTATATTTTGCTCCGCATCAAAACACCTTATCGTCACCTCCTAGCGCAAAATGCGAGGGCGGCAAAGGTTTACGCCGTCAGCTCACCAAGTTGTGCAAGAAAGGAAGTAAGCGAACCGCCACTAAAACTCCGCGCAGCGTTTAAGTTTTGAAAATTCATAGGCGATATTAACGCTGACGTAGCGCTTGTTATATATTCCAGTTTGCGGTTCTGTCACGGATAAGCGTAATAGTGCTTGCACGAGCATTTTCTTTTTTGTGGTATTTATCGCAATCCATAATACGACTTGCATATCTTGATTTCTTTAATGGATTGGGAATATTCTGCCTTGGAAAAGCTCGAAGATAAACATGGCATTTAATTTTCTATTATCAAATTAGATGCCACTACGTTCAGCTATGTTAGTTTGGAAAGCACTTACTTAATCGTTTTTCCCTGGATTTTTTCAGCTTTTTTACTACCAGCACAGACCTCTCGGTTGTCTTTAACGATAAATAGTCGCTCAAAAGCCTTATGATATTCACACGCATCACCGTGCATTTCTTCAACGTACCTTACCGTCATGAATTTATAACCATCCTTTATGGCTTCCTCGCCCAGTATAACCACTTCAGGTTGCGCAGATAGACTCCCCGGCTCCTCAGTTGTAGCACATCCCACAAGACTAACTAATGCTAATGATGTTAATAATAACCCTTTCATAAAAACCACCTCTTTCATAAGTATTACTGTTAAGTATTCTATTGGACTTAATATAAAGTCATTTAATCTACCGAAACAAAACCGTCGCAACTTTACTAATTGGTTTTATTTAGAAAATTCTGCCTGAAGTTTATCGATACAGTCTTCAAATATATGACGGCTTCGATTATCGAACTCTGCGACTATATGCTCCACCTTCCCTTCATCAAGTACTATCATGCTGTGAGAGTGCCGATCCAAATAGGTAGAAATGACATTAATGGTCTTTCTCACTCGATCACGCCTGATATTGAGTGAAACGATTAAAACGCCATCCCTCTTACGGGCTATTTTCTTAGTCAAATCTAACTTTAAACCGTAAGTACTCTCAAGTTTGAAGCTATTCGTTTTAGAGTAGTCACTACCAAAACGTGATAGTAAAAAATGATGAGAAGTTTGATTTTCAACGTATGTTAAAGCTGTTCTGGGTGTACCATATTCATTCATTTTTCTGATAGCGCATGAGTTATCACTGCGCCAAACCTGTGTTGTCGTATCGTCAGAAACAAAGACAATATTCTCATTTGCTATCGTCGGTATTGACACCCCAAACGTCAAAGCTAGTGCAAAGATGTCAGTTGCTAGTTTATTCATAAAAATTCTCGATTAGTAGCACACCATAAATAGTATCACTGCTTAACCACTTAATTAGTGTCTCACAAAGTGTCTCTTAATGGTATGCAATAATCTTGATAGGTGTAAAAATATTGATGTTTATCAATAAAAATTCAAAGCTTAATTCAAGGAGGGACAGAGCGCATAAAAAGATGGCATATTGACCTTAAAGTTCTGGTGGGACAGGCCGGACAGTAAATAAAAAGGCGAATCATGACAGATTCGCCTTTGGGTTTTATTAATTAAGCAGCCGTTTGGCAACTAGGTATGTCAACATCACGATGAAAATACATCATTATTCAACGTCACTTTCAGTGTCCTTTATTTTAAAGACCACAGAGTATAATGCAGGAACGATAATCAATGTTAGAATTGTCGCAAAGGTTAAACCGAAAACAAGCACCACAGCCATAGACTTAAAGAATGCGTCCCCAAACAAAGGTATCACTCCTAATACAGTTGTTAAAGCGCCCATCATAACCGGTCGTACCCTGCTAGCAGCTGAGTCAACTACAGCATCAAATCGTGGTTTTCCTTCAGCTATTTCAATATCCATTTGATCAACTAAAACAATGGCATTTTTTATCAATAGCCCAGACAGAGACAATAAGCCAAGAATAGCCATAAACTCCATCGGCGTACCTGTAGTGAGTAACCCCAAAACCACCCCAATAAGGGATAGCGGTACAACCAACCATATAACTAACGGTTGCTTAAGACTGTTGAATAAAATGACAACGACAAGGACCATAGCAAGAAAGCCCATAGGTAAGGTACTCGCTAAGTCACCATTTGCTTCACTACTATCACCTAACTCTCCCCCCCACTCTAAAGTAACTCCTGGCGGAAGCTCTATCGACTCAATAGCAGGTCGAATACGTTGAAGCAAGTCTGATGCTAAATCACCGGAAACAGGGTCTGACTGGGCTTTTATTTTCCATACACGGTCTTCCCTTAATAATAAGGAGTCTCGCCAAACTGTATTGACTCTGTCTACGACTTGCTCTATCGGAACTACCGCTCCCGTAGCTGGACTAATGATTTGAATCTGATTAATTGACTCAGCATCTAAACGTTCAGATTCTGGTGCACGCGCAATAATTGGAATCAACGTATTACCTTCCCTATATACACCAACGGTATTACCCGAAAAATTGGTTAAAAGAGATTTAGACAGGTCTTCACGAGAAACCCCCAAACGCCGCCCTTTACTAGAGGAATATACTGGCTCTATGACACTAACAGGCTGTCGCCAATCATCTTTAATAGAAATAGCTCTGCCATCTTCAGTCATAATAGCTTTTGCTTGATCAGCGAGTTTGCGCAGTATTTTGGGATCTGGTCCACTAAACTCTGCTTCTATCTTAGAACCACCACCTGGCCCAAGTTGAAATTGCCAAACTTTCGCCTGTGCGTCTGGGTAGTTCGCATCAATAAATGATTGAACCTGTGGCACGATACCCGATATAGATTCAAAATTTTCCACCTTCAATAGAAATTGCCCATAGGCAGAGTTACCACTCTCCCCACTATAAACGAGCATATAACGTAATGCCCCTTTACCTATTAAAGTTTGGACATCCTCAATACCGTCAATATTGGATAGCTTTGTTTCAATTTCCAACATATCAGCTTTGGTTTGAGAAATATCAGTGCCTTCTGGTAACCAGTAATCCACTACTATTTGCGGGGTTGTGGATGCAGGAAAGAATCCAGATTTCACGAACTGAAAGCCCCAGACCGATAGTGTAAATAAAACAACGGTTGCGCCAATAGGCAGCCAACGAACTTTTAGCATAGCGCGCATAAGTTGCTTATAAGCGCTCAAAAATTTGCCGTCAGCTAGCGTTTTAATTTCTCCCTTTGCTTCTTTAAACATCAAATCTGCCAAGAAAGGAACTACTGTGATAGCAAATACCCAACTATACATCAATGAAATCATAACCACCCAAAAGAGATGCCCGGTATATTCAGCGGTGGAACCGGGAGCCAGTCCAATAGGCGCGAATGCTATTATTCCTACTAGTGTTCCCCCAAGCAGTGGCCATATAGAACGACCAATAATTTTCTCTGTGATTTTTAGTTTACTTTCACCACGTTGGGTGCCAACCAAGAACCCTTCAGTGACAACAATAGCATTATCAACTAACATACCAAGTGCAATAATGAGGGCGCCAAGAGATATTC
This sequence comes from uncultured Gammaproteobacteria bacterium, assembly GCA_937139475.1. Classification (GTDB taxonomy): domain Bacteria; phylum Pseudomonadota; class Gammaproteobacteria; order Enterobacterales; family Psychrobiaceae; genus Psychrobium. The sequence continues at coordinate 6,378 of CAKZQF010000095.1, forward strand.
TGTGCATTGGGATATCTATTAAATTCATCGTTGCTAATGTCGCTGCGATCGTGATAATTAACGTAGTGCCAATAATTATCGCTGACTTAATCCCCATGAAAAAGAAGAGTGTCACTAAAACGATAACCAGCGCAGCAGCAACATTAAGCACAAAATTTTCGACCGCTGCATCAGTAATTTTACCTTGGTGATAATATTCATGCAGCTCAATACCTATGGGTCTTTGGTTTTCTACCTCGGCTATTTTAGCATCGATAGCATTGCCCATTTTTACAACGTTAGCCCCTGTTATATTTGAAATACCAAAACCTATGGCTGGTTGACCGTTATATCGAATCTCATCGCTTAACGGTGTTTGATAGGAGCGGGTCACTGTTGCTATATCTTTAAGATAAACGATGGTTCCTTCATCATCTGTAGATATAATCATATTCTTAATTTCGTCAACTGACTCTATAGTGCCCGAGGGTTGAATAATAAGTCGTCGATTGCCAGCTTTTACATTACCTGCAGAACTTACTGCATTTTGCTTTTCTAAATCTTGATATATATTGTTTATTGATAAACCTAGTGCAGCGGCTCGCTCTCTTGATACTTCAACGTAAATTGCTTCTTTCTGAAGACCAGACAACGCAACTTTTGCAACACCGTCTACTGTCAGTACACTCGTTCGTAGTTTTTTGGCATAATTTTCAAGTTCTTTGTAACTATAGCCGTCACCAGTTAATAAATAGTAAACACCATAAACATCGCCAAAATCATCATTTACGATGGAGGTCTTTGCTCCTGGTGGGAGCGATGATTGTACATCGTTAACTTTATTACGAAGCTTTGACCAAACACTTTGTAATGACTCCTTTGTAGGAGAGAACTGATATTTAATATCAACATTAATACGTGACAAACCAGCTGAAGAGGTTGACTTCAATCCGTCAACTTCCTGTAACTGTTGTATTGCCGTTTCAAGTGGATCAGTGATTTCATTTGCTACCTCAGTTGGTGTAGCGCCTGGATATTGCGTAATAATGACTGCTGTGCGAATGGTAAACTCTGGGTCTTCAAACCGAGACATGTTTTTATACGCATTCCACCCACCTATGAGCGATGCAAGAATAACAATTATTGTTATCAAGCGATTCTTCATCGCAAAAATTCCTGGATTCATAATATTTTTCCTAAAACGAAGATAAGAACAAGGTTAGTTTTCTAAGCGACGGATCTTCATACCTTCGTTCAAGTATGATGCTCCAGCCCCAACAATTGTCTCACCTTCGACCAGACCTGATTCAATCGTTAACGTTTGCCCAATACTTGTTCCAACTTCAATATTTTTTCTGGTGACAGTCATCGATTCAATATTTACTGCCCAAACAAACTGCCCGTCACTGTCCGATAGCACAGCGCTTAAAGGAACAGCAATTTGTCCAACGACTGATGCGTCAGTAATCAACTTAAGTGATGATTTAACAATGCCAGTCATACCCGGTAATATTCTTAAATCTTCTGGGGGGGTGAAGCCAAATTTAACATCAAATGTTTGAGACTTCTCATCCGCGATAGCCGAGGCTTCGACAAATTCTGCCGCCATTTCATATTGTGTAGCAGCATCAACAATAACAACTGTTTTGATAGGTTCAATCTTCTTTGAGTGGGAGATCAAGCTTGCTGGAATTTTCACAAGGGCTTCAGCTGCTCCTTCCGTTTGCAGCGTGATAATAGCCTGAGACGGGGTAACAGTTTGCAGTTCCTTAGCATGCTTTAGTGCGACTACGCCATCAAATGGTGATAAAAGAACAGTATCTTCGAGATCTTTACGAGCAGAGTCTAATTGTGCAGTGACAATGTTTAATTCAGTTAAACGTTGCTCATAATCATTTCGAGCAATCACCTTATCTTTAAGTAGTCGTTTAGCCCGTTCAAAATCGCGCTTTGCAGCGTCAAACTGAGTTTGAGCCGTTTGGACTTTATTTTTAAAGTTACGCTTTACAAGCGTTGCAATCACATCGCCCTGCTTAACCTCTTGCCCAGCGCGAACTTTAAGTACCTCAATCTGTCCCGAAACCTGAAAATTCAACTCTTTAGAATGTAACGCTTCCACTACGGCAGGAAAACTAAAGTGTTTGATGTTGGATGAGGCTTTTACTTCGATCAACTTAGCAGGACGAATTACCTCCACTTGTTCAGCCACTTCCTCTGTCCCACAGCCAAATAACACACCAATAATAGCGGTACTTAGCAGCATATTTTTAATTGAGTTCATTTTGTGCCCTATTGTTTATTTCTAATAATTTTATGTATAGCCCATTTTAACTTGTCGGCCATATATTTAAAAAGCTAATGCAAACCTAATAACAAATGCATTGGTTATATCCACGAAAAACGCGCCAACTAATGGCAAGATGATAAAGGCAGTTGGTGCTGCTCCGTGTGCTTTTGTTACAGCAGTCATATTTGCGATTGCTGTAGGGGTAGCCCCTAAAGCAAAACCACCAAACCCAGCACTTAAGACCGCCGCTTGGTAATTTTTCCCCATAAGAGGAAATAGTATAAAAATAATAAAAATGGTAGCCCCTAAGGTTTGCAGCCCCAATATTATCAATAATGGTCCAGCTAAGCTTGCGATAGTCCATAATTGCATGCTCATTAGTGACATAGTTAAAAACAAGCTCAATGAAAAATCCGAGATTATAGCTAACGCACGTGTCCTAGCAGGCCAGTTTAGATCTGGAAATATAGCAGGGATTGTGTTTGATAAGATGATACCAGTCAATAAGCAGGTAACGAATAATGGAAGTTTAAAGCCCAGCTCTGAAATGATTGAATTAACAATAAAACCAATAATGATACATACGTGTATAACTAATAATGCGGCCATAAAGTTTATATGATTAAATGATTCAGTATTTGTTTTCTCATATTCGATTCCAATCGAAGGCTTTTCATTCGCGTTACCTGAAAGCCCATGTTTACAAAGGAGAAATTTAGCTATTGGCCCACCAATCAGGCTTGCAGTGACGAGACCTAACGTTGCAGCAGCGACACCGATTTCAAGCGCATTCTCTATGCCCAGAGCAACAATATCTGGTGCCCAGGCAATCGCAGTGCCGTGTCCACCGATTAGCGATGCAGAACCTGATAACACGCCAACTGGTGAAGGCAAGTTTAATAATAAAGCACTACCTATACCAATCACATTTTGAATAACGATAAAAGACAACGTCAAGCATAGTAATATCATTAATGGTTTGCCACCTTTAATTAAGTCTGATATTTTTGCATTAAGCCCTATAGCTGTAAAAAAATAGACCAGTAATCGATCTCTAGTAGATAAATCAAATGTTATCTCACTTTCGGTAACTGCAAATACCAGATAGATGAAAAGCGATGCCAGCAGTCCGCCTGTAACGGGTTCAGGAATGTTAAAGTCACGTAACAGTTTGATTCTTTTAGTGAGTAAAACACCAATAAAAAAGACTAAGATCCCAATCGTATACGAAACGAAACTATCAAGAGGCAGGTTATTCATCAATACCCTCTACTTGAGCAATGCGAATACGTGACAACGCTTCAACTAAAAATGCAGTATTCAAGCCGACTATAATTAATCCATTGACTGCTGTTAAGCTAGCGAGAATTCGCCAACTGGAATCTACGGTAATATCCCCATAACCTAGCGTTGTAAACGTAACCACAGAAAAGTATAACGCAGGTTCAATATGCTCAAATACGCCTATTAAAAGAAACACTCCGGCCCATAACCATGCGCTGACAGATAACCCGACCACTAACCATAACACCATAAGAATGAGAACCAATGTCATTTTGGGGAGCTTGGGAGGGTAAGTTAACCAACGTCCATATTGAGTTAAAAATGCAATTAACACAGCAATAAAAAAAATGTGGATGATAACTGTAGCACATATAACAACAGTACCAATGGCCAATTGTTCAAACATATTATTCCATTATCAATGTTATGAGGAAGCATTATTTTGTTTCTAAACATAGAGATTATAGACTCAATTAGCCATCAGTAAAAGTGTAATCGACTATAACAAATACAATAATATCAACACGATAGTTGTTACCCCAACGATAGCGATATTACTATCCTCGATGTTGGATAATATCTTGTATCTAAAGTATCATGAGGTGCTTTATAGTACCTCTTATGTGGTAGTCAATAATACCATTCCAATTTGGGGTGGTGACAATTGCTATATAGTTAAATCCTGTTTGCAAACTTACGACACTGCTTCTTGTTTAGTAACCAAGCTTTCTTTTTTGCTTTCTTAAAGGCTTTAATATAACCACCGCCACCGAGCTTATCACGACTAATTTCATTGGCCTTAGCCTTGAGCTTAATAGCCATGATTGGGTTGGAGTCCTTAAGCTTGAGGGCACAAACTTCATATTTTGCGGAAAAACTAGCAGCGACTTTCTCGTCAAAGCCTGCGTTGGCGGTAAATGGTATGGCTAAAACGGCTACGGTTAATAGTAGTTTTTTCATTTTGTGGCTCTCTTGTTAATTAAGTAATTCTATCAATCCAGTGTCATCACATACACATTGGTCAACATCATAAAGTCAAAGAGGCATGCGTCAAAAGCAACCTCATTGATAGTTTGATTTTGTTCCTATTCAAAAGATCCAGGTTTTGATCTTTCTGTTTTTCATTGTTACTACATCATTTAGATGATGGATATCATACACCCCAAAAAGGAGGGAAACAACATAAAAACCCTCCACTTAACAGGTGACGCTAGAGATCACCCTCACAAAATGTTAATGTAACCATATTCTTTACTTAAGGTTTACTTTTTGCAGTGAAAAATCGAATCCACTACAATTAGCCTGTAATCAATTCGGCAAATGACAATCATTGGAGGTGTATATTGGAAAGCATTGGCGATATAAATGAAGTTGAAGTGATGGAAGCATTTCGTAAAATGAAGCGACACGTGGGCATTGTATATTTCATGAACCCAATAAGGCATGACTCATATAAAAACATCGATGATCCAGATTATCGAGATCCGACTAACGAAGAAGTATCTGAAGTTATCAATACAATGATCTTTATTGGTTACAGTAAGACCGATATCGCCAGAATGCTTGGGCTAAGGACGGCTAGTAAAGACAAAACAAAAGCATTGCGGAAGTGGTGTGATGGTGAACCAGACGAGACATCGAGCATTCCCTATTCATCTTGGGTTCACCTGTTGGTACTGGCGGGTAAAACGTGCCTTCATAACGTAGTTCCTGAGGAGGGCTGGAGTCGCGGCTAAGTATTGAATGCAAAATCAATAGAGAATATAGGATCAGGTTATCGCGAAGCTCTTTAAGGTACAACTTGTAAAAGTTACAAGTAATCATACTGCCTTACGTTACACCTAGCCTCAGTCATGGACGATAAACATTTATTCGTTTTGTATTTCCCCCCTCAAAAAGGCGACTACGCGCTAACCTGTAGGCTAATTGCGCTTAGGTGCTCTGGCCTTCAATTCTATTTATTGGCTAGCTCATATTATAATTGAGACTCTATTGGTAAGAGCTGTAATGCTTTTACTGAAAACCGTTGCCACCAGTACGTGTACGGCTCTATATCATGCACAGTCATTTCACCATCTTTTTCTTCTAACCAAATCAAATCACCATCGTCGAGCTTAACCTCAAATGCAAACAAGTGAAGATTGTCGAGGAGAAAGTTAGCCATGTTTTCACCGATATAGGGAGAACTGAGCATCGTTCCCACCTCAGTATTTTCGTAGGCTGAACGGGGATCTAAATTCAAAGAACCAATAAAAATATGTTTTCTGTCTAAGACAAAAGATTTCGCATGAAGACTCGTTTTAGAGGAACCAAAGAAAGACTTATTTTTATCTCCTTTGCCTGTAAGTATATTTACTTTAGGCTTAATCTCATAAAGTCTTACCCCCGCTCTAAGCAATGCTTCACGATAGCGCGAATAACCAGAATGGACGATAGATACATCATTTGAGGCAAGTGAGTTAGTAATAACACTCACTTTGATACCTTTTTTAGCCATAGCCACTAAAAATTTTGTTCCTTCATCACCAGGCACAAAATATGGAGTAACAATAACCAACTCCTCTTTAAGTGCTCTGAAATAAGGCTCCAGTGATTTAATTAAGTGATATTCTCGCTTATCTCTAGCACTTCTCACTTTAATGGGGTGGTCATAATAAATACTTGCATCAAGCCAAGTAAAAGAGAGTTGCTGTGCCTGAATTTTCTGGGAAAAATCTGACGATATTAGCGCCTGTGTATATGCTGAAGTAGATTGCTCTTTAGTAAGTGAAAGTAACGCTTTTCGTCCTTTTTCTAAATCACCTTCATTAAACTGTTCATCAGCTAATAAACGGATCGGATAAACAACCTCACTATTCCAATAAAGGTCAAAAATGTTGGATGCTTCTGGGACTACCTTTCCTGCAAGTAGCACATCTAAATCACTAAATGCCCTTTCTGGGTTTATATCAAAATAAGCATCACCGATATTTCTGCCACCTAAAATGACCATACTATTATCAGCAATAAACATTTTATTATGCATACGACGAGTAGCATCACCGAATCGAGTAACTAACTGCCCGAAACGGCTAAACTTCCTATCAAATGGATTGAAAAGCCTTATTGCAATGTTAGGGTGTGAATTAAGTATCAATAGATTTTTATCTTTCCCATCTAAATCAAAATCATCAAGTAGCAAGCGAACGCGCACTCCTCGGTCTGCTGCCTTGAGTATTTGAGCCGTGAGTAAACCACCGATAGTATCGTCGTGATAAAGGTAATACTGAATATCTAAACTTTTCTCAGAAGCAATAGCCAATGAAGCTCTAGCAACAAACGCATCTAAGCCATCACTTAATAGAATCGCACCTGACTTGTTACTATGTAGTGGCATAGTTAATTTGGCCACCTAATTAGAGGTGTTATCATGCACCTCATAAAACTTTAGGTGACACTATGA
>CAKZQF010000096.1 GCA_937139475.1 uncultured Gammaproteobacteria bacterium
CCGATTGATGAAGTGCATAAGTTAGAGACGCCTTGTATCTTGCATTGGGATATGAACCATTTTGTTGTGCTGACCAAAGTATCAGGCAAAGGGCAATCAGCCAAGTTTTTAATTAACGATCCCGCCATTGGTAAGCGGATTTTAACTTGCGAGGAGTTTAGTAAGCATTTCACCGGTATTTGTTTAGAACTAACACCCACCAGTAAGTTTGAAGTAAAACAAGAACAAGCGCAGATGAAGTTTACTCAGCTGTGGAGTAGTATGTCTGGCTTAAAGGTCGGGCTTATTAAACTGATTGGGTTGTCCCTAGTATTGCAATTATTTGCGTTAATGGCCCCCTATTATATGCAGTGGGTGGTCGATGAAGTACTTATTAGTTTTGATGAGTCCCTGCTTAGTGTATTGGCCGTTGGCTTTGCATTAATCGCCATTATTTCTGTGATTACCAATGCGGTGCGTAGCTGGCTTATTTTACGGCTCTCTAGTTTGCTTAACATGCAAATGGGCGTCAATTTACTGCGGCATTTGTTACGCTTGCCAATGCATTATTTTGAATCTCGTCATGTTGGCGATATTGTTTCTCGCTTTGGATCCCTGGCACAAATTCGGGAACGAATTACAACAGGGTTTGTTGAAACATTGGTTGACGGTTTAATGGCGATAACCGTATTGATGATGATGGCGCTGTATTCGATAAAGCTTACCGTAGTCGTTTTAGGCGCTATAGGGCTATATACAATCGTGCGCTTAGCGCTTTACCGCCCACTTCATCAAGCAACAGAAGAAATGATCCAGAACAGTGCTAAAGAACAATCTAGCTTCCTTGAAAATATCCGCGGCATGCAAACCATAAAGCTCTTTGGCAATGAATCGCAACGCCAAGGTCTTTGGCAAAACCGTTATGCGGAAGTGATTAATAGCGAAATCCGCTTAGGTCGCTTAAATATTAGTTTTGAGTCATTTAATAAGCTGCTGTTTGGATTAGAAAATGTGTTGGTTATCTATTTTGCCGCGATGATGGTGATGGCCAATAGCCTATCAGTTGGTATGGTATTAGCCTTCATTGCCTATAAAGGTCAATTAACCAGCCGCTTTGCCAACTTAATAGAGCAAATTATACAATTTAAGATGATGCGTTTACACCTTGACCGCATTAGTGATATTGCTTTAACACCGATTGAGGAAAATCGAGACGGTGAGGTTAGCTTGCATGAACCTAAAGGGAAATTAACACTAGAGAACGTATGCTTTAGCTACGGAGATGATGAACCAGCAATCTTAAACAATGTAAGCCTTTCACTTGATGCAGGTGACTGTATCGCTATCACTGGCGTCTCTGGTGCAGGAAAAACAACACTAATGAAAATAATGCTAGGTCTCTTGCAACCGACATCTGGCAGCATTCTATTAGATGGCAAAGATATAACCCATGTGGGACTTAAAAGTTACCGTAAGCAGATTGCGGCGGTAATGCAGGATGACACACTATTAGCAGGTTCTATTTGTGACAATATTAGTTTCTTTGACCCCCAACCTAATTATTTGAAGGTAGAGCAGTGCGCACAACTCGTAGCTATGGCTGATGACATTAATAAAATGACCATGGGCTATAACTCTATGGTGGGTGATATGGGGGCTAATTTGTCCGGCGGCCAAATACAACGGCTATTATTAGCTCGCGCACTGTATCAATCACCGTGTGTGCTATTTATGGATGAGGCTACCAGCCATTTAGATAAAGAGAATGAAGCTAAAATCAGTGAACAAATACAGCACTTGTCGATGACTCGAATTATAATTGCCCATCGACAAGAAACCATTGATATGGCTGAGCAAGTTTATCAATTAAATGGTGGTAAACTGACCAATTTAACTGATAGCTATACTAAAACAGCAGGTTAAACCTAGGTAGTTACTTCGCTGTTTTGTGGTGGCGCTAGCATCAATTGTTGGTATGCTAAACCAGCCAGGGTACGGTTGTTCACTTCGAGCTTCTCTAAGATTGCCGACACGTGTTTTTTAACCGTGGTTTCCTTGATATCTAGGTCATAGGCAATTTGCTTATTCAGCCGGCCATCGGCAATTTGGGTTAATACCGTGTATTGCTGTGGCGTGAGTTGAGCAAGTTGCTTCGCTAGTGTTTGGTGGGCGCTCATTGTTTGCTTATCGCTTTGCTCCTCAACATGCGCTGGTAGCCATACCTCACCATCAAGTACCGCATCAATGGCTTGGCCAATAGTGGTTAAATCTGCTGATTTTGGAATGAAAGCCGCCGCGCCAAAATTAATTGCTTTTTGCATCGTTTCGCTAGCATCATCGGATGACACCATAATAACGACTAAATCGGGGTAATGGTTTTGCAATTGGGTTAAGCCGGTAAAACCGTCGTTGCCAGGCATGTGTAAATCTAAAAATACCAGCTCTAGACTGTCGTGTTGCTCTATGTGTTTAAGCAAGCCAGCAAAGTCATCGGCTTCAATTGTTGCCGCATCATCGATGCATTCAACGATTGCTTGTTTTAATGCTGTTCTAAACAGCGGGTGATCATCGGCGATGACTACTTTTGGGTTGGACATACTTCGCTCCAAATATGGTTGAGGGGGCGCCATAATCCCGTCTTTAGTTGCCTCAAGTTTACTGATTGACCGAAGAAAAAATCAGGGATGATTTTTTAGCATTTTGTGCAGGATGCACGTTAAATGCGGTTTCGACAAGTCAATTAGTATACTTGAGACAAGTAACTAATTAACGGGTCGCCTTTCTTTTGGTTACTTTTCTTTGGCGAAGCAAAGAAAAGTAACTGGTGTGCTCATGAGAATGTCGATTAAAAAGGAACTGCTCATAAGCACATCATAAAGTGCTCGAAAGTGATAATTAATGGTTAAACTGGTGCAAGATTACCAGTTTAACCTAACTATCGATTAATTATCCTAAAACTGATAACTAACAGTCAACGACACCGACCGTGGGTCACCGTAATAACTAATCAATGTATTATCACCACCTAATCCTGGGATAAAACTACCATCATCCGGGTTAACACCAACAAACTGATAGCCACCGACCATGTACTCTTCGTCAGTTAGATTTTTAACGTGCAAGCCAACGTTTAGGTCGCCTTCGTTGTTGTACCAACTAACGCTTAGATTGGCGATGCCATAGCCATCTTGTGTTAACAGGCTATCTTCTTCAAATAAGACGTAATCATCGCGATAGTAGTAGCTACCGTTAACAATAAAATCGCCTACGCTTGATTCTATTGTGTAATTTGCACCTAAATTGAACGTGTACTTAGGCGTATTTGAAATGGTGAAGCGATCAGACTTATCAAATGTTATGCCGGTGTCTGGATCGGTATCTAGTACTTCACTAAAGTCTGAGTCGATGTAGCCAATGCTTAGGTTTAGCATTAAGTCATCTGTCGCCAAATATGTAAATTCAGATTCGATACCGTTGGCTTCTGATGAACCGATGTTACCTAAGCGCTGATTTAAATCGGCATCAGTTTCCCCTGGTAATACTGAAATGTATTGGCGATCTTCATGATCTAGCGAGAATAAGGTTACATTGGCACGTAGTTTGTTGTCCAACCACTCACTTTTCATGCCAAGTTCAATAGAGTCTACTTGCTCAGGATCAGCCGCTGGTTCTGGACCTGTAGCACGTGGGTTAAATGTACCCGATTTAAAGCCTTGGGAGAAACTGGTAAAGAACATGATGTCATCGCTTGCTTGATACTCTAAACCTATGCGCGGCGTAAATTTAGACCAGTCTTGGTTATCATCAAGCACAACAGGAACTAAGTCTCCTTCAGGGCGAATATAGCCCGCGACCCAATTAGTTTCTGGATAAACTGTATCGAAAATTAGACCATTTCTAACCAAGGCTTCTTTTTTATCTTTGGTGTAGCGGGCACCAGCGGTTACTGACCATTGCTCGCTCAAGTCATAGGTCAACTGGGCATAGGCAGCAGTACTTTTTGAGTAACTACAACCGCTAACTTCACGGGTTAAGCCTGGGAAGCCAATGGCATTGCCTAGCTCTTCCAGGATTGCATCAAATTTACCGCAAGACTCACCGTCGTAATAATAAAGGCCAGCTACTAATTTGTAGTCTTCACCGAAGTTGTTTAATTGGAGTTCATGAGTTTTTTGCTCATCATCGTAGACAGCTGGTACATCAAAGATGCGTAACGCAGTGTTATCAAAATCAATGTTAGTTGGTGAGTAGCTTTCACGTGCCGAATACACATATTTAAGGCTAGTATCATCAGATACGTCCCAATTGGCCTTAAAGCTCCAGCCTTCAAGTTCAACCTTATTCCACGTTGGCATACTGGTGTATGAGTCATAAACACTATCAGGCACTGGTGCGTCAGTTAGTACGCTTGGCAGTAAACGGTAACCGCCTTTTGAGTTTGATTTATCTTCTGTTCTATCATAATCAAAACTAAACAGCAGGTCTTCGCTGGCGTGGTATTCAAGCGTTAATCGGCCTGCTTGTACGTCCTTGTTGTAGTTTTCCATGTCTTGGCCTGGCAAGTCTGAGAGCAAGAACTCGCCGAAACCATCACGGTTTAATGTGGCTAAACCAAAACCTAAATATAGCTTGTCTTCAATTAATGGAATTTGACCCGTAAACTTAAGATCTTTTTGACCGTAGCTACCAATGGTGCCTTGCAAGTTGAATTCGCTATCACCTGACATTTCCTTGGTGACGTATTTAATAGCGCCACCAATGGTGTTTTTACCATAAAGCGTACCTTGCGGACCACGCAGTACTTCAACACGCTCAATGTCTAGCAAATCGAGAACTGCACCTTGTGGGCGGGCCATATAAACATCATTGATGTAGATGCCAACACCAGCTTCATAGCCCCATAGTGGATCTTGTTGACCTACACCACGGATAAAGGCGGTAATGGTTGAGTTTGTGCCACGGCTGCGTTGTAGTGTGGTATTTGGCGAAAACTGCTGTACTTCTGTGATAACCTGAATGCCTTTTTCTACTAACTCATCAGCGCTTATTGAGGTCACGGCGACAGGTACTTCTTGCAAGCTTTCTACGGCTTTACGTGCAGTGATCTCGATACGTTCAAGTCCAGTGTTTTCTTTGGCTTTTTCATCTTGTTCAGCAGCAAAGGCACTTTGGCTAGCTAGCGCAGTGGTGATGGCTAGTGCGAGATAACTGATTTTACAGGTCTTGGTTTTCATAAAATTCCCCAGGTTATACTTATAATTTTTAGGTGCTTTTTAAACGTTTTGTTGCTTGAAATAAACTCTATAACAAATATTCACAAAGATAATTGGTACCATAGTAGTACCTGCTGTCATTTTTGTAATTGGTTGGTTTTATTGGTTATTTTCCAGAATTTAAATAACTCTATGGCGCTACTTAGCGGTGATTCGAGCACAAATGGCGCTGCTCTACCACCGTGTGGTTGTGCAGAATTTATCGCGATGCCATGGTCTAAATTTTCTATTTCAACTAATTGGATTTGTGCATTACCTTGTTGGTCTTGCCATTGTGTTATGCGATAACCTTGATGTACTGCTAATTTTTCTGTGGGTTCCAAATGGTTCATTATTTGCCATTGTCTTGCCAAATATAGTGAGTTTAGGGGGTTAACTACGGTGTCGTTGAGCCCGGTCCAAATTGATATCGGTGGCCACGGTTGCTTTATCGCTTTAATCTGTCGTGCGAGTTTTTTAGCTGGCATTGAGGGGCCTGAACGCATGCAGGAGATAGCCTTGATAAGGTTATCAGCGCAAGGATAGGGGATGCCTGCGATAACCCCACCACCTGAAAACAAGCGTGGGTAATTGATTAGCAAATTAGTCGTCATGGCGCCGCCAGCGGATAACCCAGCAATATAAACATATTGTGCTTTGGTTTGCTTTTTGTAGGAGTTAATCATGTTGACAATTGACTGGGTTTCACCGCTGTCTTTGTCGGTGTCGCCAGGTGAAAACCAATTAAAACAGCGCTTAATATTGTTCTTATCACTTTGTTGAGGTAACAATAAGCCAACATTGTTGGCTTTGGCTAAACTGACGAAACCACTGCGTGTGGCGAGCTCTTGTGCATTTTGGACGCAGCCGTGCAATAACACGACAAATGTGTCGATCTTTTTATCTTGGTTCAAATAGCTTGCGCTAATTTGGCCCGGGTTTTCCCCAAACTCTTCAAGTGCCAAAAATTGGGGCTTAGCATAGGCGTGCTGGCGGGAAAATAGCGTCAGTAACACTAATAAAATAGCGGAATGAGTCTTTAACATATTTAATCCATTGGCAAGAGCAATGCCCTAGCATGGCGCAATCTATTCGATGGTAGTATGGTACTTTAGGTCAGGACTAAAGTTGAGTTAATTACTTATCTTTGCAATAAGTGTAATGGCTTATGATCGTGATTAGAACGACTGCTTTTAGTTTGACACAAAAGGGCCCAGACTAAGGCAAGTGGTTAGAATGATGTATTGATTCATCGATTTATAACGCGTTAAACCTTCATGTTATCGCTGTACATGAGGTCATGACGCTAATGACAAGTTGTTTAAATGATTAACTCTACGGGCAATCTGATTTTGCAAAGGAATAAAAAAAGAGGCTTAAAAGCCTCTTTTTTTGTTATATCCAAAGATTAATTAGATTTTACAAGCGCCGCCTGCACAACCATCATCTTCTTCCTTCTCCACAACGATATCGCCTTGGGCATCGTCTGCACCATCACGAGTGTTATGATAGTAAAGGGTTTTCACCCCAAACTTGTAGGCCGTTAGTAAATCTTTAATGATACCTTTCATCGGTACCTTGCCATTTTCAAATTTGTTCGGATCGTAGTTGGTATTTGCTGATATTGCTTGATCAATAAACTTCTGCATCAATCCAACTAAATGGAGGTATCCGTCGTTTGATGGAATATTCCATAACAGTTCGTAGTCTTTTCTAAGCGCTAAATACTCAGGCACAACTTGTTTTAGGATACCGTCTTTACTCGCTTTAACGCTGATTAAACCACGCGGTGGCTCAATGCCATTGGTTGCGTTAGAAATCTGTGATGACGTCTCAGATGGCATCAACGCAGATAGTGTTGAGTTACGCAGGCCATGTGTTGTGATGTCTTTGCGCAGGCCTTCCCAATCAAGGTTTAATTCGTTAGAACAAAGCTTGTCTAAGTCCTTTTTGTAAGTATCGATTGGTAAGATACCTTGCGAGTAGGTGGTTTCGTTAAACCATTCACAGGCTCCAACTTCTTGCGCCAGCTTGTTCGATGCTTTAAGTAGGTAGTACTGAATTGCTTCAAACGTCTCATGAGTTAAGCGGTTTGCGCTGCCGTCAGAGTATTTAACGCCATTTTTCGCCAAGTAGTAAGCGTAGTTAATGACACCTATGCCCAGTGTACGACGTGCGTAGCTTGCTTTTTGTGCCGCTTTAATTGGGTAATCTTGATAATCGAGCAAGCTATCGAGTGCACGAACCGCAAGTTCAGCTAATTCTTCTAAATCGTCTAACGATTTGATAACCCCAAGGTTAAAGGCTGATAGGGTACATAGTGCGATTTCACCATCTTCATCGTCAAAGCTTTGTAGTGGTTTAGTCGGCAAAGCGATTTCTAAACAAAGGTTAGACTGCTTGATCGGCGCAACGCTTGGAATAAATGGGCTATGGGTATTACAGTGATCAACGTTTTGTAAGTAGATGCGACCCGTACTTGCACGCTCTTGGGCAAATAATGAAAATAGCTCAGACGCTTTTATTGTCTTTTTACGAATAGAGTCATCGGCTTCGTATTTGGCATAAAGCGTTTCAAATAGCTCTTGATCTGCAAAGAAGGCATCGTAAAGACCTGGTACATCACTTGGTGAGAACAGGGTAATGTCCTGCCCCTTGATTAGGCGTTGGTACATGGTTTTATTAAACTGAACACCGTAATCCATATGACGAACACGGTTTTCTTCAACACCACGGTTGTTCTTAAGTACTAAAAGAGACTCAACTTCTAAATGCCATAATGGATAGAACAGGGTCGCCGCGCCGCCACGAACGCCACCTTGTGAACAGCTTTTTACAGCCGTTTGGAAATGTTTATAAAATGGGATACAACCGGTATGGTTTGCTTCACCACCGCGAATTGGGCTACCTAGTGCGCGAATACGCCCAGCATTGATGCCAATACCTGCGCGCTGGCTAACATACTTGACGATAGAGCTAGAGGTTGCATTAATTGAATCTAGGTTGTCATCACACTCAATCAATACACATGAACTAAATTGACGTGTTGGCGTACGTACACCAGCCATGATTGGTGTCGGTAGTGAGATTTTGAACTGTGACACTGCATCATAAAAACGAGTGATATAACCCATTCGGGTGTCTTTTGGATATTTCGAGAATAATGCTGCAGCAATAAGCATATAAAGGAACTGCGCACTTTCAAAAATTTCACCGGTGCTACGATTCTGTAGTAGGTATTTCCCTTCGAGCTGTTTTACCGCAGCGTAACTAAAGTTCATATCGCGCCAATGATCGATTGCATCGTTCATCACTTCGAATTCTTCGCGGGTATAATCTGCTAGTAAATGTGAATCATAACGTTTGGCTTCACACATTTTAACGGTGTGGTCAAACAGATGTGGTGGCTCAAATTGACCATAAGCTTTTTTACGTAAATGGAAAACTGCCAGACGCGCGGCCATGAACTGATAATCTGGGGTTGTTTCGGATATCTGATCTGCTGCGGCTTTAATAACAGTTTCGTGAATGTCTTCAGTTTTAATGCCCATATAAAATTGAATATGTGCTTTTATCTCTACCTGAGATACCGATACATTGTCTAACCCCTTGGCCGCCCAATCTAGGACTTTATGGATCTTATCAAGATCGATGGGTTCTTGTTTGCCGCTACGCTTTGTTACTAGCAGATTTGTATTCATTATTATTATCCGTTACAGAAATACAACTAAATGGTCATGTGTTATTAAGCGACTTACTGGCAAGGACAACATTCAAAATGAACATAAGAACAACCGCTGAAAAATGCAGCAATTGTCGTCATTGCGTTATAGTGCTTAATGCTACTTTAACACACAACATCTAGGGTTGTTTAAAATAGTGGGTACAAGATAATGGGGTTGCCAAATTATTGCAAGTAATTAGCTGCTGGATAAGCTGTGGATAAAGTGTGATCAAATTCAAAGGTTAGTAAGGACTATCATTTAAGTGATTAATCTAAATAGTCCCCGCAAAAATGCAATTTGATTTGAATATATTTTATTTATTTTTTTTACAAATTGGCTTGATTTTTTCCTGATATTTTATTTGCTTACTATACCATCAGGCGACTATTTATTAAGCCATTTTGCCTAACACGGAAAAAAGATCGTTACAACGATCAATGATAAGATCGCTGTGCCAATTTTCGCACGGGTCATCAAAGGGTATGTAACCATATTTGGCACTAATACTGACCATATTGGCGGCATTTGCTGCTTCGATATCGGTACGTGCATCACCCACGTAGACAATTTGTTGTGGTGCTATAGCTAACGACTTTGCCGCGACCAATAATGGCTCAGGTGAGGGCTTACGAACGCTCATGCTATCGCCACAGAGTGTTACTTGGCAATTAGCTAGCAATGGGAAGTGTTGTAACAGGATTTTAGTATAGATATATGGTTTGTTGGTAACAATCCCCCAAGAAATACGGTGGTGATTGAGTAAGCTAATGCAATGCTCGACACCGGCAAAGTATTGAGTATTTACCGCGATGTTGTTCTCGTAGTGATCGAGGAAATCGCGGCGAAGTGCTAAATAGGAGTTTTCGTCCAAGTCTTCGCCATAACCTGCTTTTATTAATGCCAGTGCCCCTTGCGAGGCAGTATGGTTGATTACCTCGTCGGATATTAATGGCCGGTTATCCCGCGCCAGTAACGCGTTGACCGCGGCACCTAGGTCGGCGGCTGTATCAAGTAAGGTTCCATCTAAATCAAATAACACGCCGTTAATGGGGTTATTGCCAAAAGCGAGTTGTAGTGTCATTTGATTTTCCTGCTTATTTGGCCAGCGGCTGACAATGTAAGATATAGTTAACTGACAGATCCGTATTAACTTTAAATTGTTCGGTCAGTGGATTGTAGTGAACACCAATGGCATCAATACAATGTGCCTGATGATTATCACAAAAACGGATTAGCTCGCTTGGACGGATAAACTTCTTGTGATCGTGTGTGCCTTTAGGAACGAGCTTTAATACGTGCTCAGCACCTAAAATTGCTAACAAATAGGCTTTGTGGGTTCGATTAAGCGTAGAGAAGAATAATTGCCCATTAGGTTTAACTAACTTAATACATGCAGCGATGACAGATTCCGGGTCTGGCACATGCTCTAGCATCTCCATACAGGTCACCACATCGAAAGAATGTGGACACTCTTGTGCCAGTTCTTCAACGGTTATCTGACGATAATTTACATTGTCTACACCTGACTCAAGGGCATGTAGCTTCGCCACATTTAATGACTCTTGCGCCATGTCAGCACCTAATACGTTGGCACCAAGTTTGGCCATGGATTCTGCTAAGATACCGCCGCCACAGCCGATATCAACGACTTCTTTGCCAAACAAACCGTCGCTTTTGCTAGCAATGTAGTTAAGGCGTGTTGGGTTCATTAAATGAAGCGGCTTGAACTCACCATCTAGATCCCACCAGCTTTGCGCCAGCGCGGCAAATTTCTCGATTTCTTGGTGGTCTACATTGGTGCTATTAGCGTGGTTGGTTTGTGTCGACATAATCAATGCTACAAGGTGAAATATTGGCCTTTATTATACGGCGCTAAAGCGGGGGAATACAATGGTTAAATCAGGCCAATTATTGAGCGATAAGATGTTGGTTAACGGGTAATTTTAAATGATATTTTTGATAAAATGAGTTGTTGTCGTTTGCTTTTGCATCACTTTGCTAAATTTAGGCTACACAAGGGCTAGTATCAATACTGTTTTGTGCTAGAATCGATGGCTAATTTTATGCTTTTGATGAGTGATAATTATTATAACGATTGACATCATCACTAGCTGTTATTTTTCAAACACAGGGATCTTAGCTATATATGACTGAGTTGGCCAATAGTGTATCTCCGATAAATATCGAAGACGAACTCAAGAATTCGTACCTCGATTACGCGATGAGTGTAATTGTAGGGCGTGCCTTGCCGGATGTGAGGGATGGTTTAAAGCCAGTGCATCGCCGCGTACTTTTTGCGATGAACGTTTTAAGTAATGATTTTAACAAGCCTTACAAAAAATCAGCCCGTGTGGTTGGTGATGTAATCGGTAAGTATCACCCGCATGGCGATATTGCTGTTTATGACACAATAGTACGTATGGCACAGCCATTCTCACTGCGTTATCCGTTAGTTGATGGTCAAGGTAACTTTGGTTCAGTTGATGGTGATAGCGCGGCAGCGATGCGTTATACGGAAATTCGAATGAAGAAGATTGCTCACTCTTTGTTGAGCGATTTAGAAAAAGAAACCGTTGATTACGCACCAAACTATGATGGCACTGAGCACATTCCAGTAGTGTTACCAACTCGTATCCCTAACTTACTAGTTAATGGTTCATCGGGTATTGCTGTTGGTATGGCAACAAACATCCCACCACATAATCTAAATGAAGTGATTAATGGTTGTTTGGCGTTAATTGATAATAGCGATATTACAATTGATGAGCTTATCGAGCATATCCCAGGACCAGACTTCCCTACTGCTGGTATTATCAGTGGTCGTCAAGGCATTATCGACGCTTATAAAACCGGTCGCGGCAAGGTACGTATTCGTGCCCGCGCTGAAATTGAAGTGGCTGATTCTGGTAAAGAAACCATTATCGTTCACGAACTTCCTTATCAAGTAAACAAGGCTCGCTTAATTGAAAAAATGGCTGAGCTAGTTCGTGATAAGAAAGTAGAAGGTATTAGTGCGCTGCGTGATGAGTCTGACAAAGACGGCATGCGTATGGTTATTGAGGTGAAACGTGGTGAAGTGGGTGAGGTTGTACTTAATAACCTATACGCACAGACGCAAATGCAGGTTTCATTCGGTATCAATATGGTAGCACTTGAGGACAACCGTCCTAAACTGTTTAACCTTAAAGAAATGCTTCATAGTTTTGTACGTCATCGCCGTGAAGTCGTTACTCGTCGTACCGTGTTTGAACTGCGTAAGGCGCGCGACCGTGCTCATATCCTGGAAGCACTAGCGATTGCCCTGGCTAACATTGATCCAATTATTGAAGTGATTCGTAACTCACCAACCCCTGCTGAAGCGAAAGTTGCGCTGGTTAGTCAAGGTTGGGAGTTAGGTACTGTTGCACCAATGCTTGAAAAAGCAGGTGATGATGCAGCGCGTCCAGAATGGTTAGAGCCTGAGTTTGGCATCGTTGATGGTAAATACCACTTAACTGAGACCCAAGCACAAGCAATTCTTGATTTACGTCTACATAAACTTACTGGTCTTGAGCATGAAAAAATCCTTGCTGAATACCAAGAGTTGTTAGATTTCATCGCTGAATTACTACACATTCTAGCGAGCCCTGAGCGTTTAATGGAAGTTATTCGCGAAGAGTTAGTTGCCGCTAATGAAGAATTTGGTGATGAACGCCGCACTGAAATTACTAACGCATCGCACGATTTATCGTTAGAAGATCTCATTAATGAAGAAGACGTTGTCGTAACGCTTTCTCATGAGGGCTATGTGAAATACCAACCACTGACTGAGTATGAAGCTCAGCGCCGTGGCGGTAAAGGTAAAGCAGCAACGAAGATGAAAGATGAAGATTTCATCGAACGTCTGCTAGTTGCCAATACCCATGATCAAATCCTTTGTTTCTCAAACCGTGGTCAAATGTACTGGCTCAAGGTTTATCAATTGCCGCTTGCTTCGCGTCAGGCGCGTGGTAAACCAATTATTAACTTATTACCTCTGGATAAAGACGAGCGTATTACTGCTATCTTGCCAGTTCGTGAATACACCGAAGATAAGTGCATCTTAATGGCCACTGCTCAAGGTACGATTAAGAAAACGAACCTAACAGCATACTCTCGTCCACGCGCTAACGGTATTATCGCGGTTAACTTGCGTGATGATGACGAGCTAGTTGGCGTAGCGCTTACTCAAGAGGGTAGCGAAATCATGCTGTTCTCTGATGAAGGTAAAGTGGTTCGCTTTAGTGAAGAGCAATGTCGTGCGATTGGTCGTACTGGTACCGGTGTTCGCGGTATGAAGCTTAAAGAAGGACAGAAAGTGGTATCACTGATTGTTCCTCATGGCGATGGCCCAATCCTAACGGTGACTGAAAACGGTTACGGTAAGCGTACTGTACTTGAAGACTACCCAGCGAAGAGCCGTGCGACTCAAGGTGTAGTATCAATTAAGGTTAGTGAGCGTAATGGTCTTGTTATCGGTGCCGTACAGGTCGATGAGAATGATGAAATTATGATTATCTCAAACCGTGGTACATTGGTACGTACCCCAGTTGACGGTGTATCAACGGTTGGTCGTAATACACAAGGTGTAACATTGATTCGTACCGCTGAGGACGAAAAAGTGGTGGCACTACAACGTATCGAAGAGATTCAAGTTGAGGAAACACTCGAAGGTGAAGCTGTTGAAGGTGAAGAGGGCGCTGATGCTCCTGCTGCGCCGACAGAGCAAGCACCGACGGATGAACAAGAATAAAATCTTGTGATTAAAAGAGCGCCTTAGGGCGCTCTTTTTGTTTATATCTCAGGGTTATAACCGCACGACAGCCTGTTATAGCCTTTAGATATACACAAATTAACTTTAGGAGAAGTAAGTAATGAAACCAGTTTATAATTTCTGTGCCGGTCCAGCGATGTTACCAGCTGCCGTGATGGAAAAAGCACAACAAGAATTTATCAATTGGAACAATCACGGCATTTCTGTGATGGAGTTTAGCCACCGTGATAAGCATTACATGGCAATGGCAGAGGAAGCTGAGGCTAATCTGCGTAAGCTAATGAATATTCCAGATAACTACAAAGTATTATTTAGCCATGGCGGCGGCCGTGGCCAATTTGCTGCGGTACCATTAAATCTGATTGGTTTAACTGGCAAAGCAGATTATTTGGTGACTGGTAGCTGGTCAAAGTCTGCGATTAGTGAAGCTAAAAAATACGGCGAGGTGAATATCGTTGCTCAGCCCGCTGTTATCGATGGCTTTAATGCTGTTGCACCGCAAAGCGAGTGGAGCCTGAGCGATGATGCTGCTTATTTTCATTACTGTCCTAATGAAACTGTTGATGGTATTGAAATGCTTGATGAGCCAGAAGTTGATGCACCGCTTGTAGCCGACTTATCGTCGACTATCTTATCCCGTGAAATTGATGTATCAAAATATGGTGTTATCTATGCCGGTGCGCAGAAAAATATCGGTCCATCCGGCTTGGCTATTGTTATTGTGCGCGAAGATCTTATGGGGCATGCTCTTGATGCAACCCCTTCAATTTTTGATTATAAAATCACCGCTGATAACGATTCGATGTATAACACGCCGCCAACATTTGCATGGTATCTTGCCGGCGAAGTATTTAAGTGGTTATTGGACAATGGTGGCGTAGCCGCTGTTGAAAAGGTCAACCAGCAAAAAGCAGATTTACTTTACAATTTAATTGATACCAATGACTTCTATCTCAATAAAGTGGCACCAGCGTATCGCTCACGGATGAATGTGACTTTCTATCTTAAAGATGAAGCGCTAAATGCCAAATTTATTGAGCAAGCAGAGGCTAGAGGATTGATGGCACTTAAAGGTCATCGCAGTGTTGGCGGTATGCGTGCAAGCATTTATAACGCAATGCCATTAGCAGGCGTTCAAGCACTGGTCGACTTCATGGCGGAGTTTGCGACAGCAAATAAATAGTGTTTTATTGTAAATAAACTAAAGTGTAGTTATTAGTTGCGCAGTATGTAGACATAATATGTCGACATGCTGCATCTGATCTATTAATATGAGCCTCTATTTATTTTCGGAGCCAGCATATGAATGCACTTGATGACTTCATCAAAAAAGAATCCTCGGCGGGGATAGTCCTAATCTTCGTCACAATCGTTGCGTTATTATTAAAAAATACTGGTCTGTCAGAAGTCTATGATGCCTTTCTTAATACACCTGTAGAGATTCGCTTTGGCGCTCTCCATATTGATAAGCCGCTGTTGCTTTGGATTAATGATGGTCTGATGGCAGTATTCTTCCTTCTTATTGGTCTAGAAGTTAAACGCGAAATTATCGAAGGGCACTTGTCAACGCCGGCACAAGTTGTGTTACCCGGCTTTGCAGCCGTTGGCGGTATGGTAGTGCCAGCTGCTGTTTATCTCTATTTTGTAGGTACTGATAGCCCTGGAACCCAAGGTTGGGCTATTCCGACGGCGACTGATATCGCCTTTGCTCTTGGTGTGCTATCACTGCTTGGTAAACGCGTTCCTGTTTCACTTAAAATTTTCTTGATGGCATTGGCGATTATCGATGATTTAGGTGCGATTGTTATTATTGCATTGTTTTATACCGCTGAATTGTCAACGCTGTCGATTGCTGTTGCAGCAGCTGCTCTTACAACGCTAGTAATAATGAACCGTATGGGGGTGGACCGCAAAGCGGCCTATATTCTTGTTGGTGTCGTGCTTTGGGTTAGTGTGCTCAAATCGGGCGTACATGCAACGCTTGCCGGTGTCGCATTGGCCTTTACGATACCACTGAGCCAAAAACCGGGCAAATTGGTTGAGAGCAAGCGCTCGATGCTTAAGTCGATGGAGCATGATTTACACTATTGGGTTGCATTCTTTATCCTGCCATTATTTGCTTTCGTTAATGCTGGGGTTGATTTTAGAAATATCTCAGCAGAGCAAATTTTAACACCGGTACCTATGGGCATTGCAGCGGGTTTATTTATTGGTAAACAGCTTGGTGTCTTTGGCTTTAGTTTGGTCGCGATAAAGCTTGGATTGGCCAAGATGCCGCAAGATAGTTCCATGAGACAACTTTACGGTGTATCGATTCTAACGGGTATCGGCTTTACGATGAGTCTGTTCGTAAACTCATTGGCCTTTAGCGACCCAACGCAGTTTATGTTTGCTGATAAACTGGCTATTTTGGTTGGCTCTTTCGCTTCGGGTATTATCGGTTATCTGGTATTGCGCAGTGTTGCCATCGAGAACGAATCGGTGCATAAATAAGCAGTTGATTTTCCTCCCTCACTCCGAAAATATTAGCCTTACCTGATCTAATGCTTTCGGAGTGCAATTTTCCTTGACTCTCTCCTATTCTCTTAGTTATGCTAAATTTTTAGCTTGCAGTAATTGCCAAATGACTTGGTATGAGGACATTGAATGGACGCCGTAACATTTGACCTTCCAGCATCTCTGGATATTGGGGAAATTGGCCCGTATTTTAAAGAGATCACCAAGTCAATCTCCCAACTCAATGAATCTAGTAACGTTTCCCTCGATGCTCAGCGTGTCTCTAGCATTGATACTACCGGCCTGCAATTACTGGTGGCACTTGTTCTTGAGCTAACTTCGCGCAACATTAAATTCAATTGGCAAAATGTGCCCTTTGAACTATCAGATGGTGCACGAAGCTTAGGTCTATCTCAAACTCTCAAATTGCAATAACAAATAATATTCATAGGAACCTTTCATGGCAAAGATCTTAGTAGTTGATGATTCAGCGTCAATTAGAAATATGGTAGCGTTTACCCTAAAGCAGGCGTCTTATGAGACGGTCGAAGCGGTGGATGGAAAAGATGGCTTGGCAAAAGCCCAAAAGGAAAAATTTGACCTAGTGATCACCGATGTCAACATGCCAGTCATGGATGGCATCACGCTATGCGGAAATCTTCGAGCGTTACCAGCCTTTAGGTTTACTCCGATATTGATCTTAACAACTGAAAGTTCTCCCGAAATAAAGCAGCGCGGCAAAGCCGCTGGCGCCACCGGTTGGCTCGTTAAGCCGTTTAACCCTGATAAATTATTAGCAACGATTAAACGTGTAATAAGGTAGCTTATATGAGCATCGATCTCTCACAGTTTATTCCAACCTTCCTTGAGGAAAGTTACGAAGGCCTTGAGTTAATGGAGTCAAGTTTGCTTAATTTGGAGCAAGGTGGCGAAGATACCATTAACGCAATCTTTCGGGCTGCCCACTCTATTAAAGGGGGAGCAGGAACCTTTGGTTTCAACCAGGTTACTGATTTTACCCATGAAGTAGAGACCTTGTTGGATGAAATGCGAGATGGTCGGCGCCAGGTAGAGCAGTCGTCAGTTAACCTGCTACTCAAATCAGTGGACTGTATTCGTTTATTGATTGATGCCGCTAAGGATGGGCAAGAATGCTCTGAGCCGAGTATTGAGGAAAACTTTACTGCGATTCAGGCCTTATTAAAAGGTGAAAGTGCTGAACCAGTAAGTGCGCCAACAGCAAGTGAAATGTCAGCACAACCGGATGAGACTAGCGCTAGCCAATCGAATACTTGGCTTATTGAATTTATTCCCAGCCATGAAATTTACAAACCGGCAATGATGTCCTACGTCTTTTTGGCGCATTAGAAGAGCTTGGGCAGTTAACTGCACAGGTAGAGCTCAGTGAGTTACCACCAATTAGTGATCTGGATCCTGAGGAATGTCATCTTTCCTGGCAACTTAGGTTGGTCTCGGATTGCCCTGAAGAGGAGATCACTGAAGTCTTTGAATGGGTAGAGGATGAATGCGAATTAACCATAAGTCAGGCCGCTAATCAGTCTGACACGACCGATGCAGAGTTTGCCGCAACCGTTGACGAACCAGCGGAAAAAGCGCCTGATGTGCAGCAAGTGATTAGCTCTGCACCTGCACAACCCGCCAATGAAAGTAAGGAATCCAGAGCCAACGATGCTGCTAAACCGGTAACACAAGCGGTTGGCTCAATTCGTGTTGGCATCGACAAGGTCGACAAGCTGATTAATCGTGTTGGGGAGTTGGTCATCACGCAATCAATGCTTAAACAGATTGGTAGTGAATTTGAAGATGATGACAATGACATTATTAATCGATTGCGTGAGGGCTTGGTTCAGTTAGAGGGCAATAGCCGCGATTTGCAAGAAGACGTTATGCGCATTCGCATGCTACCCATTAGCTTTGTGTTTAATCGCTTTCCACGCATGGTATATGATGTTAGTAGTAAGCTTGGCAAGCTTGTTGAAGTTAAGTTAAGTGGTGAAAATACTGAGCTTGATAAGACGGTAATGGAAAAGATTGGCGATCCATTAGTTCACCTCGTACGTAATTCACTGGATCACGGCCTCGAAACACCTGAAGAGCGGGTAGCGGCAGGTAAAGATGAAACTGGCTTAGTGCATTTAAACGCCTACCATCAAGGGGGTTATATCAATATCGATATTACCGATGATGGCCGTGGCTTAAATACGCAAAAAATTTATCAAAAAGCCTTAGAGAAGGGGCTAATAAACGCTGAACAAAGTCTGACAGATCAAGAGATTAATGAATTAATCTTTGCGCCTGGTTTTTCCACTGCAGATGTGGTCAGTGATTTATCCGGTCGCGGTGTCGGTATGGATGTCGTACGACGCAATATCGAATCACTTGGTGGGCATGTTTCGCTATCCTCTACCATGGGAGAGGGTTCGACCTTTTCGGTGTGCTTACCTTTGACCTTAGCCATTTTGGATGGGCAGCTAATCAACGTCGCTGGGCAAACCTATATCGTGCCACTGATTTCGATTGTGGAGTCGATGCAAATTAACCAAAATGCGATTAAAGGAATAGCCGGCCAACAAAGTCTGTACCTCTATCGAGAACAATATATCCCTCTTTACAGCATTAGAAATATCTTTGCACTGCCACAAAAGCCAGGCCCGTATGACGATAATATGATTATTATCGTTGAGAGTAGCGGTCATAAATATGCGCTTGTGGTGGATGAATTGCTCGATCAAGAGCAAGTCGTACTGAAAAGTTTAGAAACAAACTATCTCCCTGTAGAAGGCATTTCTGGTGCCACAATCCTAGGCCATGGTGGTGTTGCCTTGATTATTGATATCAAAGGCTTGCACACGCTTAAGCAAAAACAGCAGATGGTATCCCCTATGTCTTATGGACAAGTAGTGGCACAAGAGGAAAGTATATGCACAAGCACCTAGAGGAGCAGGTAGAAGCGACAAGGCAGTTTCTTTCGTTTCAACTTGCTGGCGAAGAATACGCCATTGATATTTTGCAAGTACAAGAAATAAGAGACTCTGCACTACCGACGCTGATCCCCAATAGCCCAAACTACATTGACGGCGTACTAAATTTGCGGGGAGAGATTATTCCGGTAATTAACTTGCGTAGTCGATTCGGGCTAAGCCAAAACACGGCACAGAAGAATCGTATTGTAATAGTGGTTAACGTCGCCGGCGCAGGAAAAAACAGATTGATGGGGTTATTAGTCGATGCATTTAGCGAAACCTACGATGTCCCACTGTCAGACATAAAACCTGCGCCACCAGGAATAAGTATCATTGATGATGAATTTATTATTGGTTTAACCACAGTAGAGGAACGTATGTTAATTCTACTAGATGCAGAAGTACTATTGAATTCAAACGAGTTGTCACTAAATATTAACGAAAATATTGCTTAAACGGAATTGGTCCGAGGAGAACAAGCATGAGGAATAACACACCCGTAACTAATCGCCGAGTTGAGCTAAAGCCTAATCAGGATTTAGTGACAAAGACTGATTTAAAAGGGCGTATTACCTACGTAAACCCAGGCTTTATTGAAGTTAGTGGCTTTTCTGAAGCGGAGCTAATAGGCGAGCACCATAATATAGTGCGCCACCCAGATATGCCGGCAGCCGCTTTCGACGATTTGTGGAAAACCCTTACCGAAGGTCGACCTTGGGTAGGTTTTGTAAAGAACCGCTGTAAGAACGGTGATTATTACTGGGTTATTGCAAACGTTACTCCTTTATACAAAAACGGTCAGCTGGTTGAATATATGTCTGTGCGCTCAGCGCCTAGTGACTCTCAAATAACTCAGGCAGAAACGCTGTACCGTCAGTTGGCAAGCGGAGAAGTTACGCTACCGGCACCAAGCTCGATTACAAACAAAGAGTTCTCAACTCATTTAAATAAATGGGTTGGTATATCAGCTGTTACCAGTGCGGTGATTGCAGCGCCACTATTTTTTACTGGCTTGCCAGCATTGGCTGCACTTGGTCCGGTCGTTGGACTAGGCATGCTCGCCTTTTCAGCTAATCGCTTGCTAAGCGATAAAGTGACCCCTGCGATTGATAACGCGATTCGAGAGATGAAGTTCATTATTGAAGGTGACTATAAGCGCGATATAGCGGTGACCGAAGCTGGTGAAGCCGGTGAATTATTACGCACTGTTAAATCGGTTCAGGTAAAGCTTGGCTTTGAAGTCAATGATGCAAAAGAGACAGCACAGCGTGCTGAGCGTATTAAAGTAGCGCTTGATAACGTAACATCAAGCGTGATGATGGCTGACACCCAAGGTAATATTATTTATACCAATGACTCTGTTCTAGCGATGCTAAAAAATGCTGAGAAAGATATTCAAACCCATCTTCCTCATTTTGACGCAGATAGCTTAATGGGCACAAACATTGATACTTTCCATAAAGAGCCTGCACATCAGCAGCGTTTACTTGAAGCGCTAAAAGACACGTTTAAGACGCGGATATCTGTTGGTCCACGCCGCTTTAACTTAATTGCAGCGCCTGTTATTGACGAGCATGGTCAGCGTCTGGGTTCTGTCGTTGAATGGGCCGATGTTACGCAACAACTTGCTGCCGAGGCACAAGTAGAGCAAGTAATAAGAGATGCATCTCGCGGTAAACTTGATTCGCGTTTAGACACCACAAACTTTGATGGCTTTATCGCTAATGTAGCTCAAGGCATGAATGATATGCTTGATACCTTGGTAGAGCCAATTGGTGAAATTAAGCGTGTTGTAGGTGATTTGGCTGAAGGTGATTTAAGTTCACGTATGCAGGGCAATTTCGAAGGTGAATTTGCTCAGCTAGATGAGTCATTGCAAGTAGCCATGGTGAAACTTGAAGACATCGTTAGTGAAATACGAACTTCTAGTGGTTCCATTGCATCTGGTGCAGAAGAAATTTCTAAAGGTAATACAACATTAAGTGCGCGAACTGAAGCACAAGCAGCAAGCCTGGAAGAGACAGCTGCAAGCATGGAAGAAATGACCGCAACGGTCCGCCAGAATGCCGAAAGCGCTAATCAAGCCAATGAGCTTGCATCAAATGCGAAAATCCTGGCTGAAAATGGCGGCGAAATCTCAGTAAAAGTTGTTAATTCTATGAGCGAAATTAGCCGCTCAAGCACAAAGATTTCTGAAATCATCGGGGTAATTGATGAAATTGCCTTCCAAACAAACCTACTTGCGCTAAATGCAGCTGTTGAAGCGGCGCGAGCGGGTGAACAGGGACGCGGTTTTGCGGTAGTTGCTGCTGAAGTACGTAACCTCGCTCAACGAAGCGCAAGCGCTGCAAAAGAGATTAAAGGTTTAATTAGTGACAGCGCTGCAAAAGTGGAAGAAGGTGGCCGCTTTGTTGATGAGTCGGGTAAGGCGCTCACAGAGATTGTTGATGCCATTCACGAAGTTTCAAGTATTGTCGGTGAAATATCGCTAGCGAGTAATGAACAAGCAACTGGCATCAATCAGGTTAATGTCGCTGTTTCTGATATGGATGAAGGGACACAACAAAATGCCGCATTGGTTGAAGAAGTTGCCGCGGCGTCAGAAGGTATGGAAGAGCAAGCGGTTCAGTTACGTAAATTGATGGGCTTTTTCGGCCAAAGCGCTCACGTATCTGTGCCCCGAACTTCTGTGTCTAGTGCTGCTGTGCCTAGTGCCACGCGAGAAGCATCTACACCAAGTCAAAGACGTGCAGCTGTAACAAGTAAGCCACAGGCAACCGATTCTATGGAATGGGAAGAATTTTAATTGAGCACTTCAAGTGAGTTAGCGCCCAGGCGGCGCTTAGCTGGCCCTGACCGTGAGTTTGCTTATAACACAAGAGACTTTGAGCGAGTTAAGGAGCGAATATATCAGCTTGCTGGTATCTCCTTAGCTGCTCATAAAGAAGATTTAGTTTACAACCGATTGGTGCGGCGCTTAAGAGCATTGTCTTTAGATAGCTTCGAGCAATACATTGATTATTTAGATCATTCAAATGAAGAGCTCAATCGTTTTATTAATGCGATGACAACGAACCTGACTTCATTTTTTCGTGAGTCGCATCATTTTGATTATTTAAGTGACGTATATATTCCGAAACTAGCAGCGCAAGGGCACAAGCAGCTAAGAGTCTGGTCATCTGGCTGTTCGGTTGGTGAAGAGCCTTATAGTATGGCGATAAGCCTACTAGAGTCTGGTGTTTGTCTTGATACTTGGGATATTAAGATCTGGGCGACAGATATTGATACCAATGTGCTCGACACCGCAAGACAGGGCGTTTATGACATAGAGCGTATTGAAAGCTTGAGTATCGAGCGTAAGCGTTTGGCATTCCTACGCGGTAAGGGCCAGAATGCTGATAAAGTATGCATTAAAGATTTCATTAAAGAGATGATGCACTTTGAGTATTGCAACTTAATGGAGCAATGGCCGTTAGATGAGCCAATAGATATTATATTTTGTCGTAATGTGATGATTTATTTTGACAAAGAAACCCAAAATAGATTGTTAGATCGAATGACCGATTTACTCAAACCTGGCGGTATTTTGTGTATCGGTCACTCTGAAACCCCGTCGCGGTCTATGAAAGACTATAAAGTATTGGGCCGCACAATGTATCAAAAACTATAGATAGTAAGTCAGTTAAAATGGAATTGAAGACACTACAAGGCGCTAGTGGCATGCCAATGTTTCCTGAGTTTGAACATATCAGGCGGTTTTGGATGCCTCAGCATGATCGTTATGGGGTGAAGGTAGTGGCAGGTGATTATTATGTGACTAAGCAAGATGAGTTGATCACAACCGTGCTTGGCTCTTGTGTTACCGTGTGTATACGTGATGCGAAGGCTGGCGTCGGTGGCATTAACCATTTCTTACTGCCGGATGCCAGCTGTGACATACTATCAGCGTCGAACCGCTATGGTGTTTTTGCCATGGAGCAATTGATAAATTCAATTATAAAACATGGCGGCAGACGAGAAAATTTTGAGGTTAAGCTGGTCGGTGGTGGCAACATGATGGCCGGTGTAACCGATATTGGTAAAATTAATATTGAATTTGTAAAGAATTTCCTTCGTACGGAAGGCTATGTGATCACCGCTGAGGATCTTGGGGGCTCTCAGCCTCGTAAAATCATTTACAATGTGACTAGCGGGAAGCTTCTTGTAAACAAAATGAGAAGCCATCATCAAGACCGCTATGCTGAGAAAGAACTTGAGCTCCAGCGTAGTAAAATGGCAACTGCTATTCATGATGATGTCGAATTATTTGAGTAGGTAAAAATAATGGACAAAATTAAGGTTTTAATCGTTGACGACTCAAAGCTTGTACGGGAAATTCTCGTTGAGATACTTAGTCAGTTTCCGCTTATTACTATTGTTGGGCAAGCGGAAGATGCTTTTCAAGCCCGTGAAATGATAAAACTTCACTCCCCAGACGTTTTGACACTCGATGTTGAGATGCCGAAAATGGATGGGATAACCTTTCTTAGAAATCTGATGCGTCTGCGCCCGATGCCCGTGGTTATGTTATCTACGCTGACGACCAAAGGGGCAGAGGTGACACTTGAGGCATTAGAACTCGGTGCGGTTGACTTTATCGCCAAGCCAAAGTCCAGTGATTTGATGGGAGGGCTAACAGCCTTTAACAATGCGTTATTTGAGAAAATTAAATTTGCCTCAACAGTTGATGTTAGCTCCTTAGGTAAAAAAGCCCGTGAGATTAAAAAAGAATCAGCACTAAGTGATATCGATTTGACCCACGAGGTGATTGCTTTAGGGGCATCTACCGGTGGTACGGAGGCTCTGCGAGTTGTATTGGACGCGATGCCGGCAGATTCTCCCCCGATTGTAATAACCCAGCATATTCCTCAAAGTTTTAGTCTTCGCTTTGCAAAACGGTTAAACGGAACGAGTTTAATGACTGTACATGAAGCACGAGATGGCTTGGAATTAATGCGTGGTCATGCCTATGTTGCGCCAGGCAATATGCACCTGAAAATTATCGAGTTAAATGGCAAATATTACTGCCGCATTGACGATGGTCCGTTGGTTAATCGTCATAAACCCTCAGTGGATGTAATGTTTAATTCGTTATTAGGACTGAGTAAAGTCAAGGTGTTTGCTGGGTTGTTAACGGGTATGGGCAGTGACGGCGCTAAGTCATTATTATCTTTAAAAGAGCATGGCCATTTTACACTCATTCAAGATGAGCAGACGAGCATGGTATGGGGCATGCCTGGGGTAGCCCAAAGCTTGAATGCTCACTGCCGAGAAGAGCCATTGCCAAATGTGGCGCGGACATTATTGCAGCAGGTTAGAGGTCAGGCAAAGCGCGCTTCTTTTAATTCTAGTCGTATTAAGGAAAACAATGTATCGCTTTAGAAATTTAGCGCTAGCCCTTGGTGGAAGCAGCGTTGTAGTTATTGGCGTTAACGTATTTTTTCCATTACCAATGGTTCTTATTGCTCTAGCGATTCTCTGCCTGGTTTGTACTCTGGGCTATTTTGCTCGTCTAGAACTCAATGTAAAGGAGGACGCTGCGGTTAATATGGAGGACGTACAGCAATCATTCGCGCTTTTAGAGCGTGCAATTGATTTTGAAATTGACATTCTCTCTAAAGAAGTACTGCGAGCATGCACACTCATTGACGCGGGAACTAAAGACATGAGTCAGTCATTTTATGAGCTTCAAGAAATTAGCCAAGATCAGCAGAACTTATTGATGCAAGTTTCGGGGGACAATGAACATGGTAATTGCGCGATTGATGCCTGCGGTACCATGACGCAAGAGAAATTGGACCAAGTGACAAGTCGCGCAATTCAAACACTGCAATTTGAAGATATCGTGAGCCAGTCGTTACAGTCGATGTCGGATAATGTTAATCAATTAAGTTTAATTTCGGGACAGTTACGAGGGATGAGTACCTCAACAATGCCTTTCAATCAGCAATTAGTGCAATTGGAAAGCATTTGTCAAACATTTACCACCCGGAAGGTGCAAGCCTCACAACATCGTACAGTTTCGCAAGAAAGCTTAGATGAAGGCGATATTGATTTATTTTAACCGTTTTTAAAAAGGAGCTAACATGGCTATAGTAAGCACGGTAGGGGATAGTAATAAGGATGTACTAATCAAAGTGTCCGATCGTTTTGATTTCTCGCAATATAAAGTGTTTAGAGATAGCTATTGCGATAGCAATGTTGCAGGCACGGCGTTTAGGCTTGATTTAAGTGCCGCAAATTACATGGATTCTTCGGCCTTGGGCATGTTGCTTTTGTTAAAAGAACATGCGGATAAAATCAATGGCAAAATTGTAATCGAGCGTCCTAACGATTCTATAAATAAGATATTAGAAATAGCACAGTTTCACCATTTGATGGAAATTGTGAGGTAGCGTTTTACCATGTCATCTAATGATCGCCATGTACTTATCATCGATGCTGATAACGAACATTTAGAAAGATTAGCGGCCATTATTGGCGATGAAGGCTTCAAGGTAACTAAGTCTAACAATGGCATGGAAGGCATGGTGAAATTCTATCAAAACCGGCCAGACCTGGTGGTAATTGATTACGGTGATGGTACATCACGACTAGAAACTTGTCGTCAAATTAAGGCGCTCGCAAGTGAAACCTTTGTACCGATTATTATCGTTGCTCCCTATTTAAATGACGAACAGATCAGTCGATGTATTGAAGCGGGCTCGGATGATATAATTTTCCGGCCTTTTTCTATGGCTATTTTCCGGTCTAAAATCCATTCGATGTTTAGAATCGGCGAAATCTATAGCAAACTCTATACTTTAACAGCAGCTCGTCAAAATGATGAAGAGCTTGCCGAAGCGCTCTTTAGCCAAGTTGTTGAAAAGGGCAATGTTGCCGAAGACAATATTAAAATTTTCAAGCGCTCAGCTGAAACATTTAGTGGCGATGTGCAGCTGACTGCGCTATGCCCCAATGGTGATATTAATGTATTGCTAGGAGATTTCACCGGACATGGGCTCAGTTCGGCAATTGGCGCAATACCATTGTCTGACACCTTCCGGGCAATGACTGACAAAGGCTATTCATCACTAGAAATCATCAAACAAATCAATCGGAAAATGCATCAGCTATTACCTACACATATGTTTTTGGCGATGCAAATGGTTACTCTATCGGTTACTGAGGGAATAGCCTATGTTTGGAATGCTGGCATGGAAGATATATTTCACTTTGATGCCAGTACCGGCGCATTAAAAGAGCGGATTTGTTCTTTTCACCCGCCCCTTGGCATTACTGCCAACCTAATTGGTGATATGAAGCCTAAATTAGTAACGCTTAGCCCTAATGATCGTATCATTATGTACAGTGATGGCATCGTCGAAGCCAGAAATAGTGTCGGTGAATTTTTTGGTGAAGAGCGATTGATTAGTGCGAGTCAACTTGGTTTTGCTCATGGCGACGTACAACGCCATATCATTGCCGCTCTGGAAGTGTTTTGTGAAGATTTGCAGCAAGACGATGACATCTCTTTAGTCGATATTAATTGTGATATCTCACTCTATCATGACCTCGGTTTAGCCAAGGGTTCAGAGCGGGATCTGCCAATAGAAGATACGCTAATTACTCAGTCTAGCGATTTTTGGACATGGCAAATGGCTATATCTGGTGAGAAATTAGCCAGCCTAAACCCAATCCCCCTGATTATCAATCAACTCCAAGAGATCGAAGGGCCGGGGGAGCACTGGTATAATCTATTTACAGTCCTAACCGAACTATACGTCAATGCACTTGATCATGGCGTGCTCAACCTTAATTCTGAATTAAAGAACTCTCCCGAGGGGTTTGCAAGCTATTTTGATGAGAAAGAAGTGCGGCTTGCTCAAGTCGGAGACGGTTATATAAAAATCCAATTGCAGCATCAATCCACACCATCGGGCGGATTGTTATCAATTACGTTAATTGACTCTGGCTCAGGCTTTGAGTTTACCCCCTGGATTGAACCTGGTCAGGCAGATAATCTAGGAGATAATGAATTTAGTGGCCGAGGCATCAAGCTGGTTAGTGGACTGTGCCAAAGCCTGTCTTATAAAGGTAATGGTAGCGTGGTGAATGCGATGTACCGTTGGGATCGTTAGTCGATATCGCTTACCTGGGCTAATTGTTGCTCACTCAGTATCTTTGAACTATCGAGTAGCAAGATGAGCGAATCATCAATATCAATTAATCCTTTCAAGTAATTGACTTTAATATGCTCGCCAACTTGTGGCTTTTGTTTAATATTTTCTGGTTTAATAGTATAAGTATCTGATACTGAATCGACAACAATCCCAATAACCAAGTTTTTATCTTGATAATGGACATTAAGTAAAATAACGACGGTTGTTGGCGTGTACTCCACTTGCGGCAGACCAAAACGTAGTCGTAAATCGATGATTGGTACAATGCTGTCAAACACATTCAGAACACCTTTTATATAGTCAGGGGTGTCTGGCAAGCTTGTGATAGGTTCCCATTCTCGAATCGTGTTTACTTGTAAAATATCAACGCCGTATTCTTCATCATTTAAGGTGAAAGTTAGTATTTGCGTCACATCGCCTTCATCCCAATCGTGGCTATGCACTTCGATACCTGATGGAGAACTATTCATTGGAGGTTCCTTGCTGTGAGTTGCGCAACGCTAGTGTTTGAAGCGGGGCGTAGTCTATGAATTTTGATTTATCTAGTATAAACATAAATTAGATGAAAATAACAAGAAATTGTATTGAGTTTTTTAAACGTATCTGGTTAAGATAGTTAAATAAACCATTTATTTAATTGATTATTATTGAAGCCTGCGCGAAATAAAAATAAAGACTGGCATTAATAAGAAGTGAACATGAAACAAGGGAATATAGTCATGGGTATTAAGCAGGTGTTGATTGTAGATGATAGTCGTTTGACGCGAATGATATTCGCTAAAGTTATCTCTAACCATCATAATGACTGGGAAATTTTTCAGGCTGAGAATGGAACCAAAGCAATCGAAATGGCGAAAGAAAGACAATTTGATTTTATTTCACTTGATCATAATATGCCTGATATGACGGGATTAGATATCTTACCAACACTTAAGGAATTGCAGGAAAATGCGCATATCGGCGTTTTCACCGCCAATGTTCAGCAAGTTCTTTTAAGTCGCTATGAAGCGTTAGGGAAAAAATGTTACAACAAGCCTATTGATGAGCAAAAGATATTAGAATTCATTAAAGCAGGTGAGCTGGCATGAGTGAAGAAATCCTAAGTGAAGATTTCTGCGATACCCTTGAAGAACTTTTTAACATTGGCATGGGACGAGCAGCTAAGTCACTTAGTGAAATGGTGAATGAAGAGGTTATTTTAAGTGTGCCTGAGCTAAAGGCGATGACCTACTCAGATGCACTGGAGATGTATACCAATAAAACGAATGAGCAGGTTGACGCGGTTGAGCAATTTTTCGATGGTCAGTTTAGTGGAAATGCCTTTCTGTTTTTTACCCATGAATCGAGTCAAGAGTTAGTGCGCCGAATCATTGGTGATTTAGGGGCCGGTGAAGATCTAAATGAAATAGAGCAAGAGGTATTAAAAGAGGTCTCTAACATTATTCTTAATGCGTGCTTTGGCTGTATGGCAGAGGTACTTGATTGTGAATTACAAAGTGGCGTTCCTTCTGTTGTCACCGGGAATATTGCTGCGGTGTTAGGGCTTGAGCGGATGAAATTAGGTCGAAATCCGTTGGTATTAACATTATCGATGACGTTTCATTTGCACAACAATTCAATTGAAGGGCAGGTTTCTTTGTTAATGACGAGTGAATCGATTCAAAAACTGGTTAAAGAGTTAGAGAGATTTTCTGCATTGTATTCAATGTAAGGAGATTTAGAGCGCTCGATTGCGCCAGGCCTGTTGCTGCCAGCCCCTGAGCGCTTTAACTTCTTTCATCGTAACGTTTCTGTCAGTTTGCACTTGATGATGAGGCTAGTGGATTATCTCCCTTTGCTTATTTGAAAAATGCAACGCTGGTTTACCAAAGTTTACGCTATGTTTGTCAAAGAGCTGATGGACAAGGTTAGAGACTAGGTAAGCTAACACTAATTGCACAAATTATTACTAATATCACCGAAATCACTTAACTTCATCATGCAATGGCTGTAGGCTGGTCCTAATATTAAACCAACAACATAAAAGTTCTGCTGTGTTCAATTTTTTCAAGTCAAAACCTGTTATCGCACCTGCCATGAGTGATGAAATACTAACAAACTTTTCGCTGATGTTTGGTCGTTTTGGAGTGGATGTATTCCAACAGCAGACGCAACTTATTTTGCCCAATGATCAATTTTTTCCAGCCAAAGCTGGCTCACTATCTGAACTGGCACAAAATAGTTTTGAGCAAGTAAAGGAATATGCCAAGCTTTCTCACTGGCCAATTGACTTGAACTTATCTAGCCCGCTAACGTCTTCTCCCTTGCCTAAATTAACCTTTAACCGGGCCTACTATGGTGAACACTGCCAAGTAAGCACCGATTTTAGCCAAAATAATCGGATAACGATAACCAGCACCCGAGCTGACTTTAGTAATCCGCAAACGGCGATTAGTCATCTGATTATGCAGCTTAGTGCGGTAATGCTTACCTATAGCGCGCCAGAGCAGGGACAAGAATTGGATTTGCGCCAAATTGAATTGATGGCGTCGTTTTTAGGTTTTGGCGTCATGCTAGCCAATACCACTTACCAATTTCGTGGCGGCTGTGGCAGTTGTTATAAACCTAGCGCTAATCGCGCTCATGGTCTATCTGAAGAAGAAATGATTTATGCACTTGCGGTGTTCTGTTTACTAAAGCAAGTGCCAAATAGTCAGGTATTACCCTATCTTAAGGGCTACTTGCGTGGGGTATTTAAGACGTCAGTAAAGCAATTGAAAGCCAAC
Organism: uncultured Gammaproteobacteria bacterium; assembly: GCA_937139475.1. GTDB lineage: Bacteria > Pseudomonadota > Gammaproteobacteria > Enterobacterales > Psychrobiaceae > Psychrobium. Next base: position 30,195 of record CAKZQF010000096.1, read on the forward strand.
ACACAATTTAAAGCATTGGCTAGCGAAATGGCGATTGCGGGCTAGCGACGGCGTTTTTTCTTTGGTTTTTTCTTCTTAGTCAATGCTTTCTCAGCTTCTTCTGCCATTTTTTGTTGCACGATAATTTCTTCTGCTTGGGCCATGGCCGGTGTTTCTAAACAAATATCACCGATAGTGCCTTGACGGTATTCATGCAATAAGATTTCACAGGTTTTGTGCATATCCACGCGGCCACCAGCGCGCTTAAAGCCACGAGCTGAACCAATCGCTTCAATTAACTCCCATTCGTGATCGGGTAATTGATCCAATTTGTAGCGGGTTTTAATGAGCTCAGGGTAGGCTTGCTTGAGATATTCTGCTGCATATGAGGCGATGTCTTCATAGTCAAAGGCGGTGTCTTTAATAGCGCCTGTAATTGCTAAACGGTAACCAGAGTTTTCATTGTGTACTTTGGGCCATAAAATACCCGGCGTGTCACACAGCACAATGCCATTCTTAAGGTTAATCCGTTGTTGACGCTTAGTTACCGCCGGCTCGTTGCCGGTCTTTGCAATAACACGTCCTGCCAATATATTGATAATTGTTGACTTGCCAACATTGGGTATCCCCATAATAAGGGCACGAATGTCCTTGCCCATTTCATCGCGATTGGGAACCAGTTTGCGACATAACTCTAGAATTTTGTTGACCTGAGTTGGCTCATTCGTGGTTATCGCCAGCGAAGATACGCCATGCTGCGCATTAAGATGCTGTTGCCATTGCTCGACCACGTCATCATCGGCCAAATCACATTTGTTAAGTACCTTGATTAACGGCTTGCCGTCGCGAAGTTCTTGTGCAAAAGGGTTTTCGCTAGAATAGGGGATACGAGCATCAACCACTTCAATAATAATATCGATCTGCCCCATTACTTCAGACATTTCTTTGCGGGCTTTATGCATGTGCCCCGGGAACCATTGAATAGACATTAGGTTGACTCTATTGGAAAAAAGCGAATTGTAGCCTGATATTGAGGTGGGAGTAAGGAATATTTTTAAAATTTAACTAATTTGTGCAGCCAAGCGCTCGGCTGCACAAAATACGACTTAGTGACCTTGACTCAGTGCGGAAGGACGGCGCGGGTCGGACGCGCCATAGACGCCATGGTCTGTGAGCATAATTGTTTGTGTGCTACCCATTGAAGATTTTTCAACGACAGTATGACCTTTTTGCTTAAGTAGCTTGACCGTATCTTGGTTTAATCCTTTTTCAATACGAAGCTCATCGGGTAACCACTGATGGTGAATACGCTGTGCTGCCGATGCTTCGGCGATATTCATATCATGGTCAATGACATTCATGATTAACTGTAATGTGGTTGTTATAATGCGTGAGCCGCCTGGGCTACCGGTGACAATATATGGCTTGTCATTGTGCAATACCATTGTCGGTGTCATAGAGCTTAATGGTCGCTTATAAGGCTGCACTGAATTGGCTTCCCCGCCGATTAGTCCAAATCCGTTTGGGGTGCCAGGTTTTGCTGAAAAGTCATCCATTTCGTTATTTAGTAATATACCCGTTCCACTGGCAACTAAACCGGAGCCGTAACTAAAGTTGAGTGTGTAGGTGTTTGAAACGGCATTGCCATATTTATCGACAACGCTGTAGTGCGTGGTTTCATTACTTTCAAACGGCAGCTTTTGGGTTGGTGAAATATCACTGCTTAACGAAGCCTTGGCCATATCAATCTGGCCAGCAAGTTCTTTGCCATAGGCTTTTGAAGTTAAGGATTTAAGTGGAATGTTAACAAAGTCGGGATCACCCAAATAATGACTTCTATCTGCATAAGCACGTCGCATTGACTCACTCATCACATGAATTGTATCAGCGGTATTATGGCCCATTTTATCGATAGGAAATTGCTCTAAGGTATTTAGCATTTGCACTATATGCACGCCACCAGAAGAGGGCGGTGGCATCGATACGACTTGATAGCCACGATATTTTCCGCTTACCGGCTGGCGAATGATTGCCTTATATGCTGCAAAGTCTTCGACGCTGAGCACGCCACCGGCTTCTTGCACGGCGCGGCTAATCTTTTGCGCGGTTTCACCTTGGTAAAATCCATAACTACCATGCTTTGCAATAAGACTTAGGCTGTGGGCTAGTTCTGGTTGTTTTAACTGGTTACCCGGTTCAAAGGGGCTACCATCTGGTTTGAAAAAGATGGCTTGTGTGGCTGGCCACTGCATTAGGCGCTGTCGGCTTGCGCTTAGTGAATTTGCTAAATCTGGCGTGATTGTAATGCCATCTTTAGCCAGTGCAATAGCAGGAGCAATGACTTGTTTGGTGGTCATTGTACCGTATTTTTGCAGTGCTAACTCCAACCCCATAACAGTGCCAGGAATACCCACAGCCAACCCATGATAGCGAGATAGCACTGGATCTGCTTCACCGTCTGATGTCAGGTACATATCGCGGTGTGCTTTAGCCGGCGCCATTTCACGATAATCTATGGCAATCGTGCGCTTTTCATTAGCAAGATACACCATCATAAAACCACCGCCGCCAATGTTTCCGGCACGAGGTAGGGTAACGGCAAGGGCGTAGCCAACAGCAACCGCAGCATCGATAGCATTGCCACCTTGTTTTAGAATATCTACGCCAATCCTAGTGGCCAATGCCTCCTGACTAGCCACCATACCCTCTTTGGCCCATACCGGATGATGAATCGCCATCTGGCTGTAGATTGCTTTGTCTGGATTGATTTTGTTTTTAGTGATATCGGCGTGAGCATTGGCGGTGATTGTAAGGCCAAGCATCGATGCGAGCGCGAATGTCGATAGCATCTTAATTTTACGAGGAGCGCGGGAAATCATTTATGTCGTTCGTCTTTTTTGTCTTAATTGGGCTCACATTATCATAGCTAGCTAGGGATGCCTATTGATGGCTATCGATTTGTCCCAGCAATGCTTTTAATGGTGAAAAATCATCGCGCTGCGCAGCAGATAAAGCCAATTGATAGTACTCGTGCCAGTTTTCAATAAGCTGGTTATCGCCCTGTTGCGGAGCCTTGGCTGCGCTTTGCAATGCTAAGCGCTGTTGGTAACAAGCTAACCAGTGTGTTAGCTGACTGATATCGGCCTTGTTAAGGTGCTTTTTACTGTATTGTAAAATTGATGCAGTTAAGTCTGCGGAATTTAGACCATCTGGGCCAGAGGGGGGATTGGTTAACAGCGTAAACATCCTCCAATACTCAATACCTAACTGATAGGTTAGCTGCAAGAAATCGCTTAGTAATTGGCTGTCTTGACGGCGCTGTAAAAGTTGCTGCTGTTTTGATTGGCGGTTGACTAGGCTATCGCTGAGCGAAAGCTTTTGCCCAAGTTTTCGTGCGAAATGAAAATGATAACGCGGGGTAAACTGTGCTAAGCATTGCTGCCTCGTCTTGTTATCTAACACGCCGCTTAATGTTTGAGCTAATACCTGAAGGTTAAATAGTGTTACGCGAGGTTGCTGGGCGAAGGCATAGCGCCCTTTATCATCGATTGGATTGGTACAAAAAAGTGGATCGTAGTGGGATAAAAAACGGCTATTATTGCAATCCAACGTTAGACCAAACAATGAAAAATTATCGCTGTTTAAGGTGTCGTGGTAAAAGCCATTTGCTTGCCAACTTGCGACCAAAAGAGCCGAACGTTCAATAACGTCGGCTAAAAATAGCTGGTTCTTGTTTTCTGTTAAACGGCTTGTTTGCGTTGGAAATTGCTTGGCTAAACAGTAGTCAATAACCAATTGGATTGCCTCGTGATTGTTGCCAAGAAATAAATGTTCCAGATGACCAATTCGCAAAAAGGAAGGGGCGCTGCGTATTAGCACCGCCGCTTTTTGCATGCCTTGATGTTGTAGTCTATCACTGCTGCGATAGAGCCCTAATGCAGCAACCGTTGGTACTTTTAATGCGCTTAATATAGTGCAGTTGATGTATTCACTTAGTGCGTTTTTTAGGCTTAAACGGCCATCGTTGCCATAGGAAAATGGGGTTGGCCCACTGCCTTTGAGCTGTAATTCATTGCCATCAAATGATTGCGCTAATGTTAGTGCGCGCCCATCGCCAAGGGCTGGATTAAAAGTACCAAATTGATGACCGCTATACTGGCTCACATAGCCGGTTATCGCTGGTGTATTGGAAGCCAGTTGTTTGATTAAATCGTTAATACGTGGATCGGAGCCATTGTTTATTGATTGGCAGTTGTTCTCGTTTTGTACAGGTGTGTATCGGTTTTCTTGATATAAAAAAGGCAGTTTCATTGGTGCTGAATCTGGCGCGATAGTTGATTTTGTGGGGGCCATGGTATTTGTCCACGCAAGCTAGCTGAATAAATATATCTTCTAAAATATAACCTAATTTGTGAAATTAAGGCTTGTATTTATTTAATATTTGGTTTTATACTTTCGCCAACAGCGCCACTAAAGGCGCTGAATATCTTGTCGGAGTGCCACTGGCTGAGACCGCAATTGCGGGATCCGTAGAACCTGATCAGGCTAATACCTGCGAAGGGAAACAAGAGGAATAATACCCTTATAGCGTTCCGCTAGGCCGTGGCCAATATTTATTGTGTGCTGGCAAATCTTGGGGGTATTCCGATCTCTTGCCGTTCTCCTGATAAGTATCACACTCATAATTATTAACAGGTGATGTTTACATGGCTAGAATAGATAGACAAAAAGCGCAGCAATTTATTGAAGAAATCTGCGGCCAACCTTTTCCAAATTCAAAAAAAATATATGTGCAAGGCTCTCGTGACGATATTCAAGTTGCGATGCGTGAAATTTCCTTGTCCGATACCTTGGTTGCCGGTACGAAAGATAACCCAGTATTCGAGCCTAACGAACCGCTTCACGTTTATGATACTTCAGGACCCTACAGCGAAGAAAACGCAGATATCGATTTACGTAAGGGACTAGCTGCATTTCGTCGTAACTGGATCTTAGAGCGCAATGACACGATGGAGTTAAGTGGCGTTAGCTCAACGTTTACCCAGCAGCGTATGGCGGATGAAGGGCTGGATCACCTACGTTTTGAAAGTCTACCTAAACCACGCAAAGCGTTACCTGGCAAATGTGTCACCCAAAAACACTATGCGATGCAAGGGATCATTACCCCTGAGATGGAATATATCGCGATTCGTGAAAACCTAAAACGCAGTGAAGTAAAGGATGCGGTGTTAAACCATCAACATCCAGGACAGAGTTTTGGCGCGTCATTGCCGGAGCAAATACCCCCGGAATTTGTCCGTGATGAAGTGGCTCGTGGCCGAGCGATTATTCCTAATAACATTAACCACCCTGAATCGGAGCCAATGATCATTGGTCGTAATTTCTTGGTTAAAGTGAATGCTAATATCGGCAACTCATCAGTGACTTCATCGATTGAAGAAGAAGTGGAAAAACTGGTGTGGTCGACCCGTTGGGGCGCTGATACGGTAATGGACTTATCAACCGGACGCTATATACACGAAACGCGCGAGTGGATAGTACGTAACTCACCGGTTCCTATTGGTACCGTACCAATTTATCAGGCGCTTGAAAAAGTAAATGGCGTGGCTGAGAACCTAACCTGGGAAGTGTTCCGTGATACGTTAATTGAACAAGCAGAGCAGGGCGTTGATTACTTTACTATTCACGCCGGGGTATTGCTACGTTATGTACCGATGACGGCTAAGCGCGTCACTGGCATTGTGAGCCGCGGTGGCTCTATTATGGCCAAGTGGTGTTTGTCACATCACCAAGAAAGCTTTTTATATACCCATTTTCGTGAAATCTGTGAACTATGTGCAGCGTATGATGTTAGTTTGTCGCTGGGCGATGGTATGCGTCCTGGCTCCATTGCTGATGCCAATGATGAAGCACAATTTGCTGAATTGGAAACCTTAGGTGAGTTAACCAAAGTGGCGTGGGAATACGATGTTCAAGTGATTATCGAAGGCCCTGGTCATGTGCCAATGCACATGATTAAAGAAAACATGGAAAAGCAACTAGAAGTATGTGATGAAGCACCGTTTTATACGCTTGGTCCACTAACCACAGATATTGCTCCAGGATATGATCACTTCACTTCGGGTATTGGTGCTGGAATGATTGGTTGGTATGGCTGTGCCATGTTGTGTTACGTCACACCTAAAGAGCATCTGGGGCTTCCTAACAAAGAAGATGTTAAAGAGGGTCTTATTACCTATAAGATTGCTGCTCACGCCGCCGATTTGGCTAAAGGTCACCCCGGTGCACAGATCCGTGATAATGCAATGTCTAAAGCACGTTTTGAATTCAGATGGCATGACCAATTTAACATCGGTCTTGATCCTGAGCGCGCACGAGAATTTCATGATGAAACCTTGCCTCAAGAATCTGGCAAAGTCGCCCATTTTTGTTCGATGTGTGGCCCTAAGTTTTGTTCGATGAAGATATCACAAGAGGTACGTGACTACGCCGCAGCACAGGAAACTATTGAGATCCAGCTGGTCGGTGAAACGGTAACAATTGATGCGGCAATGGCGCAAAAATCACAAGAATTTAAACAACAAGGTAGTGAAATTTACAAGTTGGCGCAAGAGGTAAACTAATGACCTCTTCTCATCAAATGCCCATCGTGTGGGCTATTGGTGGTGTTGATTCGCTTAATCTAGCAGGGCTTGGCGCCGATATCCGCAGTGCGAGCTTTGGTAACAATGGTGTGCATTGCGCCACTATTGTTACCTGCGTTACGGGTCAAAACTCCAAGGCGTTTCGCGCCGCACAAACCATGAGCAGCGCGATGCTTGACGCCCAATGGCATGCACTGAGCGAGCAAACTACCGCCAATGTTATCAAGGTCGGAATGCTAGCGGATATTGCACAAGTGCAATGGCTGGCTGGTAAATTGAGCTCGTTGCGCGCAAACGCTCCAGCGCTTCGGGTAATTTATGATCCGGTGCTACGAGCAACGGCCAGCAACCAACCCGTCGACTCGCAGCTTCTGCAGGCAATAAAAGATTATTTATTGCCCCACGTTGACTTGCTGACACCAAATACCATTGAAGCCTCTATGCTTTGTGGCCGTGAGATTCACAATGCGCATGATATATTAGGCGCCGCACAGCAACTTAGCGCACAACACCAACTAAATGTGCTGATTAAAGGCGGGCATGCCATTGCCAACAATAGCAGCCGTGATTGCTATATCGGCCTAAGTGCGCAAGATTTCCCTCGCTTTGCCAGTGAGCCAAGCCAAGGATTTGCACTCGCCAGCGATTTTATCGTAACGGAACATTCTCGTGGGAGTGGTTGTACATTGGCGAGCCTTATTGCCGGGCTTGTGGCACAGCAATACACCTTTTGTGACGCCATTGTTGTGGCCAAAAGTATTTTAACCAGGGCCCTAACCAAAGCAACAGCCTGTGGCAATGATAAAGGCGGGCTGCTTGATTTGGCGATGCCCAATCGCTTCGAGCAGTTGCCAAGTGTGCTTAGCCTAGCGCAATTTGTAAATCAAAAGGTGCCTTGCCAGCAAACACCGTTTTTGCCCTGTCCCAGCAACCTTGGCTTGTACCCAGTGGTTGATAATTGTTTGTGGCTGGAGCGCTTACTTAAGCTGGGGGTTAAAACCATTCAGCTTCGGGCTAAGGATTTAAGTGATGAATTAGCAGAGCCGCAGGTTATTGAAGCGATTGCGCTGGGGGAAAAGTACCAGGCGCGCGTATTTATCAATGACTATTGGCGCTTGGCTATTAAGCATCAAGCCTATGGGGTTCACTTGGGACAAGAAGATTTGACCCAAGCTAACCTTGAGCAAATCAAGGACGCTGGCCTGCGCTTAGGGCTTAGCACCCATGGCATTTTTGAAGCGCTTGAAGTCAATGCGCTTGGCCCCAGCTACTTGGCGCTTGGGCATATTTACGCGACACAAACCAAGGATATGCCTTCCAATCCCCAAGGGATAGATAAGTTAAGTTTGCAAGTCGGCTTGTTTCGAGAGCAACGCTCCTTGGTTGCAATTGGCGGTATTTCAACTGATCGAGTTGCGCCAGTGTTGGGTAGCGGTATTGCAAGTGTTGCCTTGGTAACTGCTATTACTAAAGCAGACGATGCGGATGCGGTAACTAAGGCGCTGCTAAAGCAAGTCGGTAGTGGCTGTGCCCATCGTGTTAATAGTCATGGCGCACAATTTGAGGTGATTCATGGCTGACTTGTTGACAGACCAAGCGCTTAATGAGCTTGAATTAAGCGATAGAGAGTTTATTCGTTACTCTCGCCAAGTGATGCTTGAGCAGTGGAATGAGCAAGGCCAGCTAACACTTAAAAAGGCGAAGGTAGTCATTATTGGCTGTGGTGGATTGGGTAATATCGCCGCAAGTTTTCTTGCTGGTGCCGGGGTTGGCCAGCTTGTGTTGGTCGATGATGATTGTGTTGAGCTTTCCAACTTACCAAGGCAACTGGCCTTTGAGGAAGGTGATATTGAAAACGCCAAGGCACTGGCTTTGGCCAACAGGCTGCGCGAGCAAAACGAGCACATAGAAGTGGTTGCGCAAACCCAACGCTTTGATGCTGATGATGCACATCACCTATTTAACCAGGCTGATCTTGTATTAGATTGCACGGATAATTTTGCCACCCGATATGCACTTAATCACAGCTGTGTTGCTCACGCTATCCCCTTATTATCAGCGAGTGTCATTGGTTGGCAGGGGCAGTTGCTGTTAGTTGACCCAAATCAGATGGACTATGGGTGTTATCAATGTCTGTTTGACTCTGCACAAGATAGCGCGGCCAACTGCACGACAAGTGGTGTATCTGGTGCCGCCGTTGGCATTATCGCGAGCTATCAGGCCAACGAAGCCATTCGATACCTATTAGGTCAGCGAAGTTCACTCGCCAGTTCACTCTTATTAATCGACAGCCAGAGCCTGCAAAATCAGATACTAAAGCGAGCGTACGACGAAAATTGCTCTATATGTAATGCACCACGCCAGAAGGAAAACGTTAATGTCGACTAACAAAAATCACGTGACCATTAATAATAGCCAGACAATCTGTATTACTCCGGGTGTAAGTACTGTAGTTGATGTCATGATTGCATTGGAAATTAATAAGAAAGTGGCTATCGCGATCGATAATCAAATAGTACGCCAATCTCGTTGGCCAAAAACTACATTAAACGGCGGCGAGAATCTTAGTATTTTTGCGGCGATTGCCGGAGGTTAAGCATGTTAAATTTTACATTAGATATTGAAGATAAATTATTGATAGCCGATCATCAATTTTCATCACGACTATTCACTGGGACCGGAAAGTTTGCCAACCCAGCATTGATGAGTGAGGCGTTGGCGGCTTCGCAATCAGAGCTGGTAACAATGTCTTTAAAACGGGTCGAACTGCAAGAGAAGAGTGACGATATTCTAGGGCCATTGTTGGCCAATGATATGAAGTTATTGCCCAACACATCGGGTGCAAAAACTGCGCAAGATGCAATCTTTGCCGCACAGCTTACGCGCGAAGCACTGGAAACCAATTGGATTAAATTAGAAATCCATCCCGATCCTAAGTACCTGATGCCTGATCCGATTGAAACACTCAAGGCGGCGGAAGCACTGGTAAAGGATGGCTTTGTGGTTTTACCTTATATGCATGCAGACCCGGTCCTAGCCAAGCGTTTGGAAGAAGTTGGCTGCCAAGCCGTGATGCCGCTGGGCGCGCCAATAGGGACCAATAAAGGGCTGATATCTGACGACTTTCTAAAGATTATCATTGAGCAAGCCAATGTTCCGGTGATTGTCGATGCTGGGATTGGCGCGCCATCACATGCTGCTTATGCGATGGAGCTTGGCGCTGATGCTGTGTTGGTTAATACCGCCATGGCCGTTTCTCCAGATCCCGTTGTCATGGCCAAAGCTTTTGCAATGGCTGTACAAAGTGGCCGCAGCGCCTATTTGGCGGGCCTTGGTGAGGTGAACTCACAAGCCATTGCTACTTCGCCGTTAACTGCATTTTTGGATTAAATCATGAGTGAATTTGCGAAGTTGATGGCAGCAAATGATTGGTATGACGTTAAAGATAGCTTTGCAAGCATCAGTGAAGCTCAGGTAGTAAGTGCACTGAAAAAATCTCAGCAGGGGGGAGAGTTATCTCTTGATGATTTTAAAGCGCTAATCTCACCAAGTGCCGGTCCTTACCTAGAGCATATGGCTCACCTTAGTCAACGGCTAACCCAACAGCGTTTTGGCAATACGATGCAATTGTTTACCCCTTTGTATCTATCGAATATGTGTTCTAATGTGTGTACTTACTGCGGTTTTAGCATGGAAAATAAAATCCGCCGTACCACCTTAACGATGGAGCAGATTGAACAAGAGGCGCAGGCGATAAAGGCCATGGGACTTGATCATATATTGCTGGTCACAGGAGAGTCTGAAAGGAAGGTCGGTGTTGCCTACTTTGAACAGGCGCTAGGGATATTGACCAAGTATTTTAGCCACATCTCGATGGAAGTGCAGCCACTAAAAACCGAAGAGTATGCTCGTTTAGCAAAACTTGGCGTTGAATCAATACTGGTTTATCAAGAAACTTATCATCGCCAGAAGTATGCAAAATACCACTTAAAGGGCAAGAAGTCGGATTTCGATTTTAGGCTAGAAACCCCCGAAAGGGTTGGGCAAGCGGGCATAAACAAAGTGGGCATCGGTTGCCTGCTTGGGTTGGAAGATTGGCGTACGGACGCTTTCTTTGTCGCCGCGCAGCTAGAATTCCTTGAAAAGAAATACTGGAAAATGCGCTATTCGTTATCGTTTCCTCGCCTCAGGCCGTGCGAGGGTGGGGGGGAAATTAACTCCCCGATGTCTCAGCGCGAATTGGTGCAATTGATATGCGCATACCGTCTGTTTAATCATCAAGTCGAGTTATCACTATCGACAAGGGAGTCTGCGGTGTTTCGGGATAACATGTTAAAACTTGGTGTGACGACCATGAGTGCAGGTTCAAAAACTCAGCCTGGTGGTTATGCAAACGAAGATAAAAGCCTTGAGCAGTTTAGCATCGACGATAACCGTAGTGTGGCACAGATTGCATCGATGATAACTGATAAAGGCTATCAAGTGGTGTGGAAAGATTGGCAGACGGGTTTTACACAGTTTTAGCGCTGGCGATATTTAGTGATGGTTAAATGAAAAATACATTTAACAACAAGATTAGAAGGGAGGCTTAACCAGCGACTTATCTTTGAGTAAATCTTATCGTGGTTGGGATGTGGCGCAGCCTCATTCTCGTATCTACTTTTCCTGAGTCCTTGCCGCCCTTGTTACAATTGAGTGCTAGGCGGCAGCGATAGGTTTATATTGTCTTTTATAAAGGTTAAAAAAGCCTTTATTCGCTGATTTTCTTTTAAGTCGCGATGGTATACGAACCACATCGCAGACTCAGGCGTCTTGTCTAGTGGGAAATTGATAGCGACCAGATCCCGGTCAATATTCGGTACTTCGCTGCTGACTGGCCCAATGCCCATGCCTTCAATGATCGCGCTGTGAATATCTCGAAAACTATTGCTTTGATAAATAATTTGCTCAGGGGCAATGTTTGCGGCAAGTTTTTTAATTGAGGGGATATTGCGCTTTTTGCCATTTGGTAGCACCCATCGATGGGATGACAGTTCATCCACGCTTTGTGGCTGGCCATAGCTTTTGACGTATTCTCTTGAGGCCCATAGCTGCATATTAAGATCTTTTAGATGATGGGCGATTAAATCTGGCTCATCGATGATTGGCGCTATGCGCAAGGCAACATGTGCTTCACCACTGACCAGCGGTACCCGATCATCAGTAGCTATTATTTGAATTCTCAATTGAGGATAGGCTGATTGAAACTTTTTAAGTAATGGGTTTAACGTGAGCGCGAAGTCACTCACCGTACTAATGATTAGATCGCCCTTGAGTGAACTTTCACTGTTACTTATTTTCTGTAATAAATGGTTTACTTGTCCACTAAGTTTAGGCATTTCATCAAGCAGCATTTGCCCTGCCTCAGTTAAACGATATCCTCGTTGGTGGCGGATAAATAGCTTGGTTTCAATAGCCTCTTCAAGGCGGTTGATATGACGTAAGACCGTCGCATGATTAACGCCCAGCTCTTCGCCGGCTGCACTGAGCGTACCTGATAGGGCAACTTGATAAGCACTGCGCAGATTGTCCCAGCTAATATTCTTCATTGAAATTTCTTTGTTTGTTAATTTATGCACAACAGTTTATCTCTATTGTTTATTTTTAGGCAAGAAGTTTGCTGCTATTCTAGGCTTATGAAATTGAGAGGAGTCGTGATGTATAAACTGAAAAACACTAACAAATCTTTTGGGGTTATCGCGATAGCTATCCATTGGATAGTGGCACTAGCGGTTTTCGGCTTATTTGGCTTAGGGCTGTATATGGTTGAGCTTACCTACTATGATACTTGGTATAAGGGGTCGTTAGACTTACATAAAAGTATTGGGCTAACTCTACTTTTACTGCTGATTTTTCGCCTTGTTTGGCGGGTATTGAATGTCCAGCCGATTAGTGAGTCGACGGTGAATTGGCAGAAATTGAGTGTCTCAGCTGTCCACTTTTTGCTCCACCTTTTGCCCTTTGCACTATTGTTAAGTGGCTATTTAATATCGACCGCTGATGAGCGTCCCATTGAAGTGTTTGGCTTGTTATCAGTTCCAGCCCTGCCGCCTCTTATTGATAATCAAGAAGATATAGCGGGCCTTGTGCATGAAACTTTAGCCTGGGGATTGATTGTACTTGCCGGCTTGCACGCATTAGCCGCGCTTAAACACCACTTTATAGACAAAGACCAAACTTTAAATCGAATGCTTGGTCGTAATAAGAACTAGCTTAATAGAGGAAATTAATATGAATAAGACACTAGCAACGGTAGCACTGGCATTAGCGTTAACCACTAGCGCAATGATTAACGCTGCAGATTACGTGATAGACACTAAAGATGCACACGCATCAATACAATTTAAAATAAAACACCTTGGTTACAGTTGGTTAACTGGACGCTTTAATAAATTCGAAGGGCAGTTTAGTTATGATGAAAAAGCGCCAAATGACGCTAAGATCGCAGTGACTATCGCAACGAAGAGTCTAGACTCTAACCATGCTGATCGTGATAAACACCTAAAAAGCAAGGACTTCTTAGAGGTTTCAAAGTTCAAGGAAGCCAAATTTGTTAGTACTAAAATACAATTTTCAGATGATGACAATGCCCAAGTTGAAGGGGATTTTACACTGCATGGTGTGACAAAGAAAATTAGCTTTCCGGTGGTAAAAATTGGCGAGGGTAATGATCCTTGGGGAGGTTATCGTGTTGGCTTTTCTGGCAATGTTTCGTTAAAGCTCGCAGATTATGGCATAGATTATAACTTGGGCCCAGCGTCAACTCATGTTGATTTATCACTGCATATCGAAGGCATAAAGCAAAAATAGATTGTTAATAGCAAAGCAGCCACTGGCTGCTTTGCTAGTTCGCCACAGCTATTGTTGGTAGTTTAGGTTTGCTTAAGATTCAGTGGCTTTTTTCAATTCCAGCAAATCCCATTTATTGCCGTAGAGATCCTGAAAAACCGCAACTGTGCCGTAGGCTTCGTCTCTTGGCTCTTCATTGAAAACAACGCCATTTTGCCGCATTTTCTCGTAGTCACGCCAGAAGTCGTTTGTCTGTAAAAATAAGAATACGCGCCCACCGCTTTGATCACCTATTGCTTCACTTTGCTGCTTGTTGCTCGCTTGGGCGAGTAGCAAACTTGTACCAGTGGAGTTTGGAGGCCTGACTTGAACCCACCTTTTGCCATCACCAAGGTTAGTGTCTTCAATTAAGCTAAATTGAAGCTTTTGGGTGTAGAACTCGATAGCATCATCGTAATTTTCGACAACTAACGCGACATTTCCAATGTGTTGATGTACTGATAAAGAGATAGTGATGTCCTTAAGTTTTAGGTCGTTAGCTCACTCTGTATTAGATTGTTATGTGCATATAACCATTCTATGCGATAGCCAGTATTTTTTTACTTCTTTGAGTTCATTAATAGCAATATTTATATAGGTAAGGCTACCAGAGGGCATTAGAACCCTCTGGCAGCCTTTGCGGTAAATAGTAACGTACTATTTAGTTTAACCAAGCATAACTAAATTTGGCGAAAACACTTCGCTGATCTTTGGTTAAGCGGTCAAGTCCATCATATTGACTACCATTATCGCTATAGCCCAGGTAAACCAAGGTTTGTGGGTTTATCTTGTAAGAATAGAGTAGTTGCGTACCTAAATTTTTGTATTGGGCATCAACATCATCAAAGCGGTAATTGGCTTGATTACGCGCTATATCTTTATAAACGGCGCTAAAACGTAGTGAGCTGCGAATGTTAAAATGATAGGTAAAACGCAGATCCGTTAGATTGGCTTTAAATAAATCGCCAGCGTCAACATCCATTGTGGTGTAACGGTGAGTGATATTAAGTTGCATATGATCGTTAATGTTCCAAAACACTTCCGGCTTTAGGGTAAAGCTTTCACCTAATTCATTATTGGCATAAACAATGGAATCAGCTTTCTCAGTAAAGAGTTCCAGTGTGAGTCCTGCAATCGGGGTAAATTTGCCCCACGCCCATAGGCCCTTTTCGGTAAATAAGGTGGTGTTTTCATCAATACCAAGGTCATGCACGGTTAACGCTGAATAATCAATGTCATTATCTGGGTTGTTATCATTGTCTAATGCCAATGAGCCGACTTTGTCTCGAGTAAATCCTGAAACGCGAAAATGTGATTGAGATTCGCCTCGAAACTTAATGTAGGCTTCACTCTCGCGCTCTAGTAACTCGCCATTGTTGTTGTGGCTGATATCCCAATCACCACCGAACTGAATTTTGTTTAGCCATTGATCTTGCAGGAACCAAGTTCGCTCGCCACCAATTACTAATTGGTCAGCATCAATTTGTCCCACCCAACCAAGATCGGCACGAAATCCACCTGATTTGCGGTGATAGGCGGCGCGTGCATTCCATTCACGCTGATTGTGACGGTATTGTACGCTTATCGCGTTACCAGTTAATGTGTCATCGGTGTTTGCTCGAACCGCTGCCTCGCCGCTTAGCTCGAACTGTTCAAGCATCTTATGTGGGTATTGGGTGCGAGTGGTAGTGAGTTGCATGCGCAGCGTATCGTTATCGGTGGGGCGATATTTAACATCCGATGCTAATACCGTGTTGCTGTAATCGTCTGCCTCACGCGCTGTTAACAGCGCGCCCATCGAAAATTTATTTCCCTGATCGTAACGATAACGGGCTACGGCGCTGTTACTTTCACGGTCTAAATCAACTAGCCCAGAGGACTTAGTACCGGGTAGTAATAGGTAAGTGTCTTTATCCTGAGCGGCAAACACCCCAAAGGTGTGATTACCCAAGCGACCCGTTAGTTTGGTACCAACTTTTGGTGCGCTTACGTTGCGTGTATAAAATAAATTCATAAACGGCATATCAAAAACATCGGCGTTATCTAAAAAGAAACCACGGCGTTCACGATTAAACAATGCAAACGTATTGTTAACATTAAGCTGACCTGAGTCTGATTCAATTTGCGAGAAATCTGGGTTGATGGTGGTATATAAAGAGACATCAGGGGTTATTCCCCACTTGATATCTAAACCGGCATCTGAATTATTTTCGCTTTGCCATGGTGTCGTTGGATTGGTATCACGTGTTTCATTACGAGAGGCAGTAACGGTTGGGATTAATTGCAGCTTGGTCGACTGTTTTGCGCCGGCCAGGCCTTGAGCGACTGCCATTTGGCATAAGGTACAGCTGATTTGACGATCTTTGATAGTGTTTGAGATTCGCTGATGAGTCTCTCGTGGCAAAAAGCGTACAAGTTCGATGCCCCAGTGTTGAGCCTGCGCTTTCTCTTCAAAATTAAAAACGCTTAATGGAACGGCCATTTCGACGATATAACCCTGAGCGTTGATGTCACCGGCAGCATCCCAAATCGCATTCCATGCCCGATTCTCACGTCCCACCAATTCATTTTCGATTGAATCAGATTGGACACCATAAGGGTTTACGAAAAATTGATAGGCTTTGTTACCGTCGTTATAAGTATCTAGTTTGACGCCTACGATGTCGTCGGCAAAGATATTATCACGCTGCCTAAAGAATGCGCGGATATTTTCAGGGTTCGGATCTAACGCCTTAAACGCGATGTAAAGTGTTGATTCATCGGCCATTATATACGCGGTGGTATCAACTAGTGACTTGATGTTTTCATCAGGAGAAACAACGGTATTAACTGACACCTGGCTAGCTTTGCTCCATAGGGATTCTTCAAGTTTACCGTCAATAGTCACTTCGCCACTGACCTGTGGGATCGTAATATTACCATTGGCAACGGCACCTGACATGGCGCCAAAAGAGGCAGTTGAAAGTAGGGCTAGCGTACTGAAAATAGAAAAGGGGCGCATAATCTCTTTAAGCTTATTATTTTAATTGCGCGCATTATATAACAGCGTGGCTACTTAATTGTGCCCAATTGTAACGAAATCTTAATATTTCGCGCGATTATTGATCAATCGCACGAAAGTACAGTTTACCAAGAGGCGAGGGAGTCATTATTTAAGTGTGAGTCTCTGTAACGCTCGACCCATAATGCCGTAGCACCGCATATAGCGACAGGCATAACGACCAAATTTACAATTGGGATCATGGTAAAGAGGGTTGTCATACTGCCAAATGACAATGCACAGCCCCGATCTTGCGCTAGTTGTGCTTTGAGCACCGTAAACTCTCTTTTGTGATTATCAAAAGGGTAATCACAATACTGAATCGCCATCATCCAGGCACTAAATAAAAACCACAGTATGGGGGCCACTGTTTGCCCGATAACCGGAATAAAGAATAAGATTAAGCAGCCAATAGCCTTTGGAAGGTAGTAGGCAAGTTTAGTCCATTCGCGCTTGAGCGTACGCGGTATGTCTTTGATTATATCGCTAAAACCATTAACCGGGGCAGGCTTTCCGGTGAGGTAGCACTCAACCTTTTCAGCCAATAAGCCATTAAATGGTGCCGCAATCCAGTTTGCAACTGAGCTAAATACAAAAGAAAATACCACCAACAGCGTGATGATTGCCAATGGCCATAAGATCACATTAAGCCAACTTAGGAACTCTGGAATATAGCCTTGTAAATATTCAAAAAATTGCTCTAGTTGAAGATATAGAAAGTAAAAGGCAATACTAAACAATACAATATTAACGACCAGGGGGATTAACACGAAACTACGTAAACCTTTGGTCTGAATCAGGTCAAAACCTTTTAAAAAGTAGCTAGCACCGCTACGGGACTTGTCCAACAAAACAGAATTCCTTACAAATGACAATTGGCCAACAGTATAGAGGCATATCCAGAATAAGAATAGACAATAAGTGTTACAAAATTAATCAATTAAGCCGCTATCGACTGCTAATTGTTGGTGGCATGTGCAATAATGCGCGAGACCAATTTAAGAGAACACCACGCCTACATGCGCCTAAAATATTTAAAATTAGCTGGGTTTAAGTCCTTTGTAGACCCGACAAAAATAGAGTTTACTCAAGCATTAAGTGCCGTGGTGGGCCCAAATGGTTGCGGCAAGTCTAATATTATTGATGCCGTACGTTGGGTGCTCGGAGAGTCTAGTGCCAAGAATTTGCGCGGCGAAGGCATGACCGATGTCATATTTAATGGCTCTAGTGCGCGCAAGCCAGTGTCAAACGCAAGTGTTGAGCTGATGTTTGATAACACTCAAGGAAAAGCGGCTGGGCCATGGGCGACCTATACCGATATTGCGATCAAACGCCAGGTTAACAGAGATGGCCAGTCAGATTATTTTGTTAATGGACAAAAATGTCGCCGCCGCGATATAAGCGACCTGCTCAGTGGCACTGGTTTAGGCCCACGCAGCTACTCTATCATTGAGCAAGGCACCATCTCGCGTTTAGTGGAGTCCAAGCCGCAAGAATTACGGGTGTTTATCGAAGAAGCTGCAGGCATAACGAAATATAAAGAGCGTAAGCGTGACACGGAAAACCGAATTAGGCACAGCCGCGAAAACCTCGCCAGGCTTGCGGATTTACGCCATGAATTGCAAGGCCAGATTGCCAGTCTGGAAACACAAGCGCAGTTAGCTCAAGATTATACGACGCTAAAACAACAAGAGCGTGAATTAAATCAAAACATTATTGTGGCGCGTTGGCAGAGTTTTTTTAATGAGTTAGAGCAAGTCGCCATGACGTTAGCACAGCAGCAAACGCAAATGGCTCAACTTGAAAATGATTTAGCGCACCTACAAACGACCGAAGCTGCCCGTGGTAATGCGCTCAGTGATCAGCGCCAAGCGTTAGATGCTTTAAATACTAAGTGCAATAATTTAGAGACTGATATTGCGCGAATGCAGCTGAGCATTGAGCATTTAACCCAAACAATGCAACACGCCGAGAATAAGCACAGTGAATTAGCGTTAAAACTAGATGCATTGTCACAGCAAAAACAAGGCCAGGAAGAAACCTTGACTCAAGCTGAGCAAGTATTAGCACAGTCAACTCAAGCGCTACCAGATTACCTGAAATTGTATGAAAAAAGTCAGCAAGACGCCCTTGAGCAAGAAGCCGAAGCTGAGCATAGTGAACAAGCCTTTGTTGAATTACAACACGAAAGACAACGCCTGAACAGTGAACTACTTATTGCCAAACAGGGACATGAGCAGGTGGTTCAAGATCGTATTAAGCTAACCAGCCAGCTAGAGATGGTTAAAGAAAAGCAGCTTGAGCTCGTATCTGCACAGCAACAACTCAACCCCCAGGCACTGGAAAAGCAAGTGCAATACCAGCAACATCAAGTAAATGCTGTGGCGCAAAGCGTTGAAACACATGAACAGCAAATTGCCAATGTCAGAGTAATGCTTACTAGCGCGCAAACAAAGGCCAATAAAAAGCAACAACAACTAAGTGAGTTACAAAATCGCCAATCGACACTGGCATTAATTGTGAAGCAGCAAACACAACCAGAATCTAACCGGTTAAAGACTCACTATAGCGATACGCCTCAACTATGGAGTCTGTTGGACGTTGAGCCACAATGGCAGCATGCTGCGCAAACCATTTTAAAGCCGGTTTTAACCGCATTCGTTGTCGATAGCTTGACGACCACAGGCGAATTACCACGTCATACGGTGATGGTGAAGCACACGAACTTACTTGAGCAACGCGCCAACACTAACACCCGCTTAAGCTGCTATATTGCATGTCAGGACCCAGCGATAAAAAAGATTATCGATGACCTTTGTTATGACGTGCATGTTGCCAATGATCTTGAACAGGCAAATCAGTTGTTGCCTAACCTGGGGGCAAAGGAGTCAGTGGTTACAATGCAAGGCTGGTGGCTGAGCCACAGTTTTTGTGTTATCGGCGATGACACTGATGAAGCAACTGGCGCAAGCTTGTTAGCATTGAAACAACAGCAGCAAGAACTTATCAGCGTGTTACAACGTGCGAGTGAGCAATTTGATATTTCGTTAGAAGAGGTCGAAGAGGCCGAGCGTCAACTCACGGTTGCTCTTGAGAACAAAAAGGCATTAGAACAAGACTATTTATTAAAACAGCAAGAGATGTTGGACACCAAGCAGCGCTGGCTGTTGGAGCAGCAGCAATGGCAGCATCTATCGACAGGGCTAGATGATGTGATGGTGCAGCACACCCAAACAATGCAGTTATTTGAAATAGAAAAGAATCAGCAGGGCGTTTTCAAACAGGAAATTAGCCAACTAACGAAAGCATTGTCGACAACTGAAGAACAACTTAAGTTGGCACAAAGCGCTCGACAAATTGCCAAGCAACAACTTAAATTATTGCAAACTAAGCAGCAACAAGCTCAGAGCAAAGTGCATCAACAACAAATGCTTGTTCAAAAACACCAATTAAAGCACGATGGTTGTCAGGCGCAGCTGGTGAATATAAGCGCCCAAAAAGATGACTTGAATCGCGAACTCGCCGCCGTTGCAGCGCAACAAGAATCAGCAACACAGCCGCTGACAGAAAAAAAACACAAACTTAAGCTATGCAATCAACAGTTATTTACCTTACGCGGTGAGCAACAGGCACAGCAGGTGCTGGTTAAAGATTCCATTAAAGCGAGTGCTGATTTTACCCAGCAATGGCAACATAGCCAGCAAATGAAAGACCAGTTGCAGGGCCAAATTGAAAAGTTTCGGGTCAAGCAAGAGACACTAAAAGTAAAGATAAGCGCGCAAGAGCAAGCACTGGAAGTTTCACAGCGAGAAATGGCACAGCTTGCACAATCCCATCAGGGGGGAAATAGTAAATCCTGGGCTAATGAGCTTGCTGTAATACGCGATAAACTGGCACAAATGGGCGCTATTAACCTCACGGCTATTGAACAATATAATGAGCAGAAAGGGCGCTTAGATTACCTAACGCAACAGAACGACGACCTGGAACAAGGGTTAAAAACACTAGAAAGTGCCATTCGCAAGATAGATCGCCAAAGCCGAGAAAAGTTTAAAGCGACTTTTGATAGTGTTAATAATGATTTCAAAGCTCTGTTTCCGAAGGTCTTTGGTGGGGGTAGCGCTCAGTTGACACTAACCGACAGTGATTTATTATTGTCTGGTGTGAGTATCATGGCGCAGCCGCCCGGCAAGAAAAATAGCACAATTGCACTGTTAAGTGGTGGCGAAAAAGCTTTAACCGCATTATCATTGGTATTTGCTATATTTCAGTTAAACCCTGCACCATTTTGTATGCTCGATGAAGTTGATGCGCCACTTGATGACGCCAATGTCGATAGGTACTGCACTTTGGTTAAGGAAATGTCTGAAAAAGTACAATTTATTTATATAACGCATAATAAAGTTTCAATGGAAATGGCAACTCAGTTGACTGGCGTTACGATGCAGGAAGCAGGTATTTCTCGTGTCGTTACGGTTGATGTTGACGAGGCAGTTTCTTTGGCACAACAATAAAGAAGTTGGTTGATTTAATGGATTTAGAATTACGTTCAGTTTTACTCATTGTTGGGGTTGTGGTGATTGCCGCTATCTTAATTCATGGCTTAATCGGTATTCGTAAGGCCAGCAAGCCTGTAGATATTAGTCACATCGATTTAAACGAAACCGATGAAGATGGTAACTTGCTGCGAGATGGCTCTGGCTTTGATCGTCACGGTGTTGGTGTGGTGAGAAAAAAAGAAAGTCAGACTGTTGAAAAAACGCATCCTGCAAGTGCACTACCAGAGGAGCCCGTAGCGAACGTTCAAGAGACGCTAGAGCGCGAGGAAGTGCAATTAGATCTAGGACTGGGTGAGCCTCAATCAACTAGTGAAGAGAATCAAGGGATTAATTTTTCCGTTGCACTCGAAGATGAGCCAAAATCTGTTGAAGGCCCACAAATCTCAATCGACCCGCTTGATGAGCAAGAAGCCAGCCCAGTTTTTGATTCGCCTGTGATTCAGGAAAAAGAGGACTTTCTTGAGCCTAAAATAACCGCTGAACCTGTGCAACAAGAAAGCGAGATCATCACTGAAACTGTTGATAATACGGATGTAAAAGAGCCACAATCCCACGCGCCGCAACCGGCTGAGCCAATGGATGTATTGGTGTTAAATGTAATTGCTGGTGATAACCAGGAATTGAGCGGTGCGATATTATTACCAACGCTGTTAACACTAGGGCTTAAATTTGGCGATATGGATATATTTCATCGTCACGAAAAGGCCACTGGCAAAGGTGACATCTTGTTTTCATTAGTCAATATGGTGAAACCTGGTACCTTTGATATTGATAATATGGAACAGTTTTCCACCACTGGCATCTCACTATTTATGACTATTCCGCATCAGCACGGCAATATGGAAACCTTTAATATGATGCTAAATGCAGCGGCCAAAATTGCAGAAGCTTTTGACGGTCAGGTACTCGATGGTGATCGCTCTACCCTGACCAAGCAATCGACCCAGCATTATGTACAACGCATCAGAGAAGTTGAGCGTAAAATGCTATTAGTTAAATAGCTGTTGATTAACCCGAATTAACCTTAAATGCGCCGAATCTAGTTCGGCGCATTGTTTTTTAAGAGTCCACCATGAGTCAAGTAACCCCATCCCCGCAACAAATCGCAAAAACGTTAACTCAACAATTAAACGATTATAACTATCAGTACTATGTTTTGGATGCGCCTACCGTTCCTGATGCCCATTACGATCGTTTAATGCGCGACTTGCAAGCATTGGAAAAACAACATCCTGAATTAAAGTCAGCTCAATCGCCGACTCAGCGTGTGGGAGGTGAGGCCTTAAAGTCGTTTGCTCAAATCACCCACCTGATGCCGATGCTGTCACTAGATAATGCCTTTGACGATGATGAGATGAAGGATTTTGTCCGCAAGTTGCAAGAACGTACCGGCACTGACGACAGTACATTTTGTTGTGAGCCTAAACTTGATGGATTGGCGGTGAGTTTACTATATGAAGACGGCCAATTGATCCGCGCGGCAACGCGTGGTGATGGTTTGGTTGGCGAAGATATTACCGTTAATGTTAAGACGATTGCCGCTATTCCTTTGACGCTTCGCGGCGAAAAATTTCCTGCAAGGATAGAGATACGTGGTGAGGTCTTCATGCCATTTGCCGCATTCGATGCGATTAATGCAAAGGCTGTGGCTAATAACGAAAAGTCTTTTGCTAATCCAAGAAATGCGGCGGCAGGTAGTTTGCGTCAGTTGGATTCGAAAATAACTGCCAGTCGTGGCCTATCTTTTTATGCTTACTCGACGGGCGTGGTCGAAGGTGAAAATAGTACCTTAGCGCCATCACATTATGAGCAGCTACAGCAATTAAAAGGTTGGGGCGTACCAGTTTGCCCAGAGATAAAGCAAGTAGAAAACATTACGCAAATGATTGCCTACTATCAGGACATTCTTGAGCGCCGCGGCGAACTGCCGTATGAAATTGATGGTGTGGTTAATAAACTTGATGATATTGCTGGCCAACAAAAAGCAGGATTTGTAGCGAAAGCACCGCGTTGGGCCATTGCCTATAAGTTTCCAGCACAAGAAGAAATGACTACTTTACTCGATGTAGAATATCAGGTTGGTAGAACAGGCGCGATCACACCCGTCGCGAGGCTTGAACCGGTATTTGTTGGCGGTGTGACAGTAAGTAATGCCACCTTGCATAACCAAGATGAAATAGAGCGTCTTGGCGTCATGATTGGTGATAAAGTGATTATTAGGCGCGCCGGAGATGTGATCCCCCAAATAGTTTCTGCGGTGATTGCACAGCGCCCTGAAGATGCCAAAGCGATCAGTTTCCCATTGACCTGTCCTGTGTGTGATTCAGGTGTTGAACGGCTTGAAGGTGAGGCTGTCGCTCGTTGTGCTGGCGGCTTGTTTTGCGCTGCACAGCGTAAAGAAGCGATAAAACATTTCGCGTCCCGTAAAGCGATGGATATTGACGGACTAGGCGATAAGCTTGTCGAGCAACTGGTTGATGAAAAACTAATCCAAACCCCTGCGGATATATTTAGCCTTAGCCAAGCGCAATTATTAACACTTGAACGTATGGGTGAGAAAAAGGCGAATAAATTACTGGCCTCAATCGAGACTTCAAAGCATACCAGCCTCGCTAAATTTGTGTTTAGTCTGGGCATTCGGGAAGCTGGAGAAGCAACGGCTGCAAACCTGGCAAGCTATTTTAAGACAATTGATAATATTGCCCAAGCGTCAATTGAACGCCTACAAAAGGTTGATGATGTCGGAGAAATTGTTGCCAAGCATTTGTATTATTTCTTCAGGCAAGAGCATAACCAGGCGGTGGTTACACAACTGATTGAAGCGGGTGTGCATTGGGATGAAATTAAAGAAAAGAGCGATGCTCAATTACCGTTGAAAGGGCAGACTTGGGTAATTACCGGCACACTATCGACTATGGGGCGAAGCGAGGCGAAAGAGATTATCGCTGCGCTTGGTGCTAAGGTTGCCGGTAGTGTTTCGGCTAAAACCACGATGCTGGTCGCGGGTGAGAAGGCTGGCTCAAAACTGGCCAAAGCACAAGATTTAGGCATCGATACACTCGATGAGCAAGGTCTAATTGATTTTTTAAAGCAGTTTTAGGGTAAGATATTTTGCGTTATAACCCATTTAGAGATTACGATAAATACGGTTGCTTAAAGGTTCCATTAGCTTTTTATTTAGGCTTAGCCTTTTTATTACGTAGCTATGTTATTTGGGTTATTGCACTATCCTATCGTCAGGATACTGGTGGGCTATTAAGTCTTTTTTATCCTTCTCGTAGTGAGTTTACGATGGCGCTGTTAGTTGGTGCACCGGCACTAATTGTTGCGGTCATCGTTAGCTTACGCCGTGTTGGTATGCCGCAGTTAGCTGAAAAAGCATGGCATAATATTCGGTTGGTGATGGCGACAGTTGCATTGGCCCAGCTGGGCTACTTGCTTTCAATTGGCAGGTTATCGTTACATAACCTTAAACATATCTTTGTTACCTATCCGGTCATCGCAGAGCTTGTTGCACTGTTATTGGTGACGGGGTATTGCGTCTTCAATCGTCGTTTTATTGATGCCACACGTGAGTTTCCGCAAGCTCCAGAACAAGCCTGAAGGTGCTGCTGGGCAATCAGTGGCCAGTATCGGTAACTGATTGCGCAGTGGGGGGGAATACACTCGCTATAGGTTATTGATTTTGTTTTTTAGATCATAGCCTTCTTGCGTTACGATTGTTTCCAGGTTTGCGACACGGGTTTGTAAGTTTTGAACTTTTTCATTCAATTTCTCGTTGACCTCGATTAACCTTTGCATATCGCTCTCTAGATCTTTGGTTTTGCAATTATGGTTTTTCGATCGTTTCTTCAGCACGTCACCGAGGATCCCCAAGGCAACGATAATGACTATCATTGTATATAAACTCATACTATTTCCCTTAAATTCATTGGCCTTCCAAATCAATAAGTTGTTAGTAAGCAAAATAAATGCCTGTAATTGTAACTAATTGAAAAGTAGCGTTTATGTTCTATATTTACTTTATTGCGTGGTTATTTCAACCACTTTTTAGTTAGTTTTTTGATAAAGGCTTACGGTAGACAGTGAATGTTTATAGCTACCTTTAGTTTCTTTTGTTGAATAGGATAAATAGATAAGCGTGTTATTTTCTTTGTCATATATTCGACGAACTTTTAATGTCTTAAATAAGATGCTCAACGACTCTTTAAAGACCACCTCACCATTCTTTGATTGGTCGATATTGGCTAAATGTTGTGGTGCTATTTTCCCAGTTTGACGACAGGCAATGCTTGCATTGGACGGGTCAGAAAGATCAAAGTTGGCTTCAACATGACTGATGTGGCAAGTGACGCCAGGAATTTTAGGGTCATGCTTGGCGTCGATGAAAATATCAGAGGTCGTGAGTAGGCCAAGGCTAACTTTCCCGACATCTTCCGAGCAACCGACTACTAAGAAAGGCAGCGCTAGTAGCGCTAAAGGGCGTAATTTTTGTGCAAACATAATAACAATTCCAGTTAACTCGTCTAATCAGACGATAACGAAGCTTCAGGTTTTGTGGATAATATCTTAACGGATTTGGTTAATCGAGTTTAATTGTTTAACCATACCAATAGTTTTAAATCTAAGCTAATGTCATTTTTAAAACGTAAAAATAGGTGTAGCGAAGCCGTTACAGTGTTTTTATTGGTTTTAAATTAACTTTTAGGTTGACGTCTTGGTGAACTTTAGTTAATTTAAACGCATGTTTTATTATTGCCAAATTGTCTTGGCTAACTTTTGCTGGTAAAGGATACGTAAATGAAAATTCTTGTGCCGATTAAACGCGTCGTTGATTACAACGTAAAAGTGCGTGTTAAATCTGATAACACTGATGTCGATCTAAGTAACTTAAAGATGTCAATTAACCCATTTTGTGAAATTGCTGTTGAAGAAGCTGTACGACTAAAAGAAGCTGGTGTTGCTAGTGAAGTTGTTGTGGTTTCTATTGGCGAAAAAGCTTGCCAAGAGCAACTTCGTACTGCGTTGGCGCTTGGTGCTGACCGTGGTATTCAAATTGAAACAAGCGAAAAAGTTCAGCCATTATCAGTTGCTAAATTACTGCATAAAGTTGTTGAAGAAGAGCAACCACAAATTGTGCTACTTGGTAAGCAAACCATTGATGGTGACAATAACCAAACTGGCCAAATGCTAGCGGCTCTTGCAGGTATGCCACAAGGTACATTTGCTTCTGAAGTTAAAGTTGAAGGCGATAAAGTTCAAGTAACACGTGAAGTAGACGGCGGTCTGATGACTGTTGAGCTAAACCTTCCTGCTGTTGTGACAACTGATTTACGTCTGAACGAACCTCGTTATGCTTCACTGCCAAACATCATGAAAGCGAAGCGTAAGCCGATTGCTGTTAAGACTCCTGAAGAGTTAGGTGTTGAGATTGCAACAAATATCGAAGTGTTAAAAGTTGAAAGCCCTGCTTCTCGTAGCGCTGGTGTAATGGTTGAATCAGTAGATGAGCTAGTAGCTAAACTACGTAACGAAGCGAAGGTGATCTAATGACTATTTTAGTAATTGCAGAGCATGATAATGCTGTTCTAAAAACGGATACTCACAAAGTCGTTGCTGCAGCAGCGGCCATTGGTGGTGATATCAATGTACTAGTCGCTGGTGCTAACTGTGGTGATGTAGCGCAAAGTGCTGCAAAGCTTGCTGGCGTTTCAAAAGTTTTAGTTGCTGACAACGCGGCTTATGAGCATCACCTTGCCGAAAACTTAGGTCTGCTAGTTGCTGATCTTGGTAAGGAATACAGCCACATTCTAGCTGCTGCATCAACCACAGGTAAAAACTTCTTACCACGTAGTGCTGCACTTTTAGATGTTGCCCAAATTTCTGACATTATCCGCGTAGACGCGCCAGATACATTCGCTCGTCCTTTCTATGCTGGTAACGCCATTGCTACAGTAAAGAGCAGTGATAGCATTAAAGTTATCACCGTTCGTACCTCAGCGTTTGACGCTGTTGAAGAAACTGGTAGCGCAGAAGTTGTTGCTGCTGATGCGGCACATGATGCTGGTATTTCAAGCTATATTGGTAGCGAGATGACAGTATCTGAACGTCCTGATCTAGGTAGTGCGAGCATTATCATTTCTGGTGGCCGTGGCATGCAAAATGGCGAAAACTTCAAGATGCTTGAAGAAGTTGCTGATAAGCTAGGCGCTGGTGTTGGTGCATCACGTGCTGCAGTTGACGCTGGTTTCGTGCCAAATGATATGCAAGTTGGTCAAACGGGTAAAATCGTTGCGCCTGAACTGTACATTGCCGTTGGTATCTCTGGGGCGATTCAACATCTTGCCGGTATGAAAGATTCAAAGGTAATTGTTGCAATCAACAAAGATCCTGAAGCGCCAATCTTCCAGGTTGCTGACTACGGTTTAGAAGCTGACTTGTTTGACGCAGTACCAGAATTAAACGCAAAGCTTTAATTTCTGATTCACTGAAAAAAAGCGCCGCTGGCGCTTTTTTTATGCCTTATACCAAGTGTATTAATTTTGTAGCGAGGATAGACGGATAAGAGCAAGGCATTTATTTTTATATATATAGTCCTTCTACACAAAAATAAATAACGTAGCCATTATTCATTTAGACCGTGAAAAATGGTTAGTTTATGTGTACATTTGGTATTAAATTTACGGTAAACTATTCTTTTTTCATTCGAGCATCTTCTGTGGCCCAACTCTACTTTTACTATTCAGCGATGAACGCTGGTAAATCGACTTCACTATTACAATCTGCTTATAACTACAAAGAGCGGGGCATGGAGTCTGTTATTTTTACCGCCTCGATTGATAATCGTTATGGTAAAGGTAAAGTAACGTCGAGAATTGGTTTGAGCCAAGACGCAGATATCTTCTCAAACAGCTGTAATCTATTTACCATGATGGAGCAGAAGCTATCCAACGGACCGGTACATTGCGTACTGATTGATGAGTGCCAATTCTTAACCAAAGAACAGGTAAAGCAGCTTAGCAGGGTTGTTGATGACCTTAATGTACCGGTGCTATGTTATGGCTTGCGGACTGACTTCATGGGAGAGCCTTTTGAGGGAAGTCTGTACTTAATGAGCTGGGCTGACAAACTGATTGAACTAAAAACGGTTTGTCACTGTGGCCGCAAAGCGACGATGGTTGTGCGTACCGATAGTGAGGGTAGAGCGCTAAACAGTGGTTCACAAGTAGAGATTGGCGGCAATGAACGCTACGTTTCAATGTGCCGCCAACACTTTAGTCAATTGGTCTGGTCATAATAATATTTTCTCGGCACGTGATTTAAAATCGACAACGTCGTTAATTTGCGTGCCGGATTTAAAAATTTGCTCATCGGTAACATTATTAGCATGTGTGTTTAAGATGAGTCGGTCAGCATCCTCAGGTAAAATACACTGCTCAATAAAATCGAGCATCTCTTGCTTAGTGACTTGTTCAATTCCCCGTAGTGTATCTTGCTGATGACGAAATTCATGGTCATTATTGCCAATACAAATCCAAAAGCGTTGCACAGCGCTTTGTTGTGTTTTATCGGGCGTTGAAATCTGGCTTTTTAAACCATGAACCGCTGCCTGCCACTTTGCCGGCTCCAGGCCTTCGATATAGCACTTAAATTGTGCAAGCACGTTATCAATCGCCTCAAGTAATTGGCTTGGGTCTGCAACGGGAGATTGGATATATAGAATACAGCCAGGATGACGATTGACGGGCATATAATTAGTACCACAAAGGTAACCAAGCTGCCTTTCGGTTCTTATTTTTTCAAAAAAGAACGAGCTTATTAATTGACTGAACAGGCTGTATAAGGCGGTGCTGTTCGCGTTAGCTAGCTTAGCTTGGTAATAGATAATAATACTAGCGTCATCATGGCTGCTATCTACAGTTAATAATTGACTACCTGTTTGAGCTAGTGACACCAGCGCTTTTCTTGAAGGGCGCATTGGCTTGGCCAGCGCGGAAATTTGTCGATAGATACTATCAGCAAAGATTTCAATTTCAGTAGTCTCCCAATCACCATGTACATAGGACTCTAGATGTACGCAATCATAAATCTCTTTGTTGAACGCTAGTAAATGTTCTAATTCAATATCGCTAATCTCTTTTTTGAGTTGCTCAGGCGCATACTGTCGTGGTTGTAGTGCAATACTTAATTGACTAAAAAGGCGATTGACGGGTTTCGCTTTCTCACTGTTACTCCAGCTCGTGATAAGTTGCTGCTTAATTTCGTTAAATCGTTCAGTTGAATATTGGCGCAGTCTAATTTGAGCAATAAGCATATCGAAATACAAAAAGAGCTTCGGCGTGAAACCACTCACGTGCAGGGTCAAGCCACTTTGGTGAGGATAAATATCGTAATGCATCCCTGCCAGTTCAGCAGGGTAGGTGAGTTCGGCTAACGAATCATGTAATAGCTCTACGTAAAGGCGGCACAGTGCCACACTTCGCGCGTTTTTGCCGACCGCTTGACTGTCGATGGCTGTATAAATATGGCCTTTGGGGACTTTGAATTTGGTTTCAGCCATATGCCATAAGCGAAACCCCTCCTTGCGTATCAATTGATTAGGCACGGTGGAATTTGTCATGCTTGGTCGGTAATTCAGGCGCTCAATAATAAACGGATTAATACTTGGCAAGGTTAATTGAGGCGGCGTGATCTCTAGGGGAGCATCTAGCCAGGCTTGTTGAGTTGCTTCGCTGATTGGTAACAGTTGATATGGGGTATCATACCATTTAGATTTCTGGCTTGTCGGCTCTGTTAGACTGATGGTGATCAAGCGCAGTTGCTGCGGCGTCATGTGCGCCAGGCAAGCGTCAATTACGTCAGGTTCATATCGGTCAAGCGAATAATCGCCATAGATGGTATCGTTGCTCTCATAACGAAACATATTGGTTGCTAGGTGACTCGTTAGACTACTTGGGTTAGTTGGTTCTTGAAAGTCAAAAGCCGTTTTCACTAAACTATGCTTTTCCAGATAACGCCATGCCTCGATGCCTTGTTGTTTGATCAGATTAATTTGCTTAAATACAAGGGAGATAACCTGGTCTTTGTTATCTAGTCCCTGTTGGGTCAGTGAAACGGATATTGAGAACTCGGTATAGTTATACCCTTGCAGCCCTGTTCCTGCTGAGAGTGCATTTGCCAGACCAAGGGCTTTTAAATGTGATAGCAGGCTGCCTTCTCCCTCATGACCAAGCAAATAGCCGATGTAGGATAGGGGTTTATTATGGTAATTGATTAACTGGTGTGGCATCGAAAAATTGAGATGCAATTTTTTTAGCTCTCGTTCAGGTTTTATCGCAATCTCGATAGCGCTTGCTTGCGGTAGGTAGAGCGGTACCTCTGGGTAGTTGGCGTCTAAATCGCGAAAAGCGATATTACTAAAATGTTGTTTAGCCGTTTGCTCTAGTTGGTCTAGTGATTGATTAGACAATAAAACGAGCTTCATCTTTGAGGCGCAATACTTACTAAGATAAAAATCTTTTAATACCCCTTCTTTGATCGTGCCTTTTTCACCGCCAAAGGTTTGATGGTTACCAACGGAGAACTTGGCAAATGGATGCGCCGGATTGGCAACCTCTTTTAATACCGATAAGAAGCGCCGATTCTCGTCGCGATACTTAAGCTGGTACTCGGAATCAACCGCGTTGATTTCTTTTTCGATCCATTGCTGGTCAAGCAGCGGATTGATAAAAAAATCACTAAACCTATCTAATGCTTGCTCAAAGAACGCATTGTTTATCGCAAAATAAAAATTGGTATGTTCGCTGCCTGTCCAGGCATTATGGTGACCACCGTGCCCCTTGATAAATCGGTGATATTCACTCGGTTCAGGGAAGCGTTTAGTGCCCAAAAACATCATATGCTCGAGTAAATGGGCGAGGCCTTCGTGTTCAATTGGGTCGTCAAAGTGGCCTACATTTACTGCTAAAGCCGCAGAAGATTTATCTGTTTTACTATCACTTACCAGTAAAGCATCTAAGCCATTTGGTAGCGTAACGTGACGATAATCTTTTGGATCATTGGGTGATGTTATCAATTTAACTCCGTCGATAAATAGGCTGCGGTGCGAATTATTATTTGGGGATTAGTCTCCTAAAAGCAATAAAAATTCAAAAATTATCTATTGAATATATTTAGTATGGCTTAATTGTAAGCTGCTGAGAATAAATACTTTAGCCCTATTCTCAATGGTTGTCTATTTTGTGTTCTAAAAGCTTGGTGCACTAGACTTTTGCCCAATTGCACGAGCATGCAAATTTGTCACACTAGTCCTTTATTGTTAATAGTATTAATTAGGCAGGGAAACTTCTCATGAAGCTTTATATAATGCGCCATGGACAGGCACAGCCTGTAGCTCCTTCAGATAAAGAGCGTGTATTAACTGAAACGGGCCGCCAAGAGAGTCTAATCATGACGAAATGGCTAGCAAAGCATCAGACTAATTTCGACCTTACCTTTGTGAGCCCTTATCTGCGCGCCCTTGAAACGTTCGAGATTGCCAGCCAAATTATTGAAAATAAGCCACAGCATCATGTACTCGAAGAACTTACGCCGGATTCATCACCGGAAACCTGCGGTGATACACTACTGGCTTATTGTGCTCAGATTAAAGCGACCTCTGCGCTGGTTGTATCACACTTACCATTGGTAGGCTTGCTGGTGGCTGATCTATGTAAAGGTGCCATCATGCCAAGCTTTACTACTTCATCCATTGCTTGCGTTGAGCTTGACCTTGAAAATTGGCAAGGCGAACTCTTGTGGCATGAGAGTTATCAAGACGTGGTTAGTAGCACGCTTTAGTCAATTTTTGCATTGGGATCTGTTTCTATGTCAAGCAGTACAAGCAAAGCGCCTTGGCCTCCCCATTCCAGTGGTGCCTGATGAAAAGCGAGTAATTCCGGATATTGAGCTATCCAGTAGGGGGTTCTGGTTTTAAGTGTTCCCGTACCGATACCATGAACAATACAACAGCATTGAACGTGGGTCTTTTTGCATTCTTTAAACAGTGCCAATATTTCACTTTTCGCGTCACTTTGATTAAGCCCGT
This sequence comes from uncultured Gammaproteobacteria bacterium, assembly GCA_937139475.1. Taxonomy (GTDB): domain Bacteria; phylum Pseudomonadota; class Gammaproteobacteria; order Enterobacterales; family Psychrobiaceae; genus Psychrobium. The sequence goes on from CAKZQF010000096.1 coordinate 62,370, forward strand.
GAAGATCTAATATTAATTCTGGAAAGTAATCACCACGACGGAGCTTTTTCAATTCATATTTTTCTACATCTTCACGACAATAGCGCATCGGCCCTTCATCACTAAGGTGAGGGACAAATCCATCAGAAAAGTAAAATTCTGCCTGCTTTTGCTGCTTTGACTTATGTTGTTGCTTTTTAATTGCTTTGGGCTTTTTAAGTTCAACTTTGTCTTGAATCATCGGTTTCACACCTTGCAAGCCAAGTAAGTCATTCATTGATAAATTGTCGTCGTCGCTCATGTTTTAATCAAATGTTAAAAGAATTGTTAGTTACGCTATTTTAAATGCTTTTTTGCCATATGAACATGGTTCATATTGTTTTTACCTTAGGTTACAATGCAAGGATAATTTTGCGCACCGCGCCACTCAAAACGGGTTGGGAGTAAGACCTTGGAACAAGCACACATCACCGATGCAGCAATCAACGAAGCCATCGCCGAACTAGTCACTATAGGCGATTTATTGCGCTGGGGTGCAAGCCAATTTAATGGTGCTGATATTTTTTACGGTCACGGCAATGATAATGCGTGGGATGAAGCCGTTGCATTAACAATGCACGCACTCTATTTACCAATAGATAGCAAAGAGTCGATAACCCAATGTCGTGTTACTCGTTCTGAGCGAGAAGCGGTGATTAACTTATTTAAGTTACGGGTGAATGAACGCTTGCCTGTTTCGTATATCACCAACTGTGCTTGGTTTGCTGGGATGCAGTTTTATGTCGATGAGCGAGTGTTAGTACCTCGCTCACCGATAGCCGAAATGATTAACGAGAGCTTTGAGCCTTACTTGCAACATAAGCCTGTGCATCGCGCGTTAGATTTATGTACCGGCAGTGGCTGTATCGCTATTGCGATGGCTCATCAATTCCCTGATGCAGAAGTTGATGCTATCGATTTGTCTATTGATGCTTTAGAAGTTGCAAATATTAATATCTTTAATCACGGCGTGGAAGATCGCGTTATTCCTTTGCAATCAGATTTGCTTAATGAAGTACTGCGTGAAAAATATGACTTAATTGTATCAAATCCACCTTACGTCGACCAAGAGGATATGGATTCACTGCCACAGGAGTTTATTCACGAACCTGAAATGGGGTTGGCAGCCGGTTTTGATGGTTTAGATTTAGTTAAGCGAATTCTGGTTGATTCGCTGCAGTGTCTAAATGATGGCGGTATCTTAGTTGTTGAAGTAGGTAATTCACAAGTACATATGCAAGAGCAATTTCCAAGCGTTGACTTTACTTGGATTGAGTTTGGCAATGGCGGACACGGTGTTTTTGCGTTAACTAAAGCACAATTAGAAATGCACAAAGAAGAATTTCAAGCGGCGCTAGCAGCCACGTTATAAAACGCTGCTGCCACTTTACAAAAAGTTACAAGGATAAACATGTCAGGTAATAGTATTGGTAAGTTGTTTAGTATCACCACCTTTGGTGAAAGTCACGGCATTGCACTAGGTTGTACGGTTGACGGTTGTCCACCAGGCATTGAGATCAGTGAGGCCGATTTACAAGTGGATTTAGACCGACGTAAGCCGGGCACCTCTAAATTTACCACACCACGACGCGAAGATGATGCAGTGAAAATATTATCTGGTGTGTTTGAAGGAAAGACAACTGGGACGCCTATTGGACTATTGATTGAAAATGGTGATCAGCGCTCAAAAGATTATGGCGAAATCAAAAATCAATTCCGCCCAGGACATGCTGATTATACCTATCAGCAAAAATATGGAATCCGCGATTATCGTGGTGGCGGCCGCTCATCGGCACGTGAAACAGCAATGCGCGTGGCCGGCGGTGCGATTGCCAAAAAGTACCTTAAACAACAACATGGCATTGAAATCCGTGGTTACTTGTCTCAAATCGGTGATGTAAAAATAGAGAAAGTTGATTACGATCTAATCGAAACCAATCCATTCTTTTGCCCTGATGCCGATAAGCTAGAAGCCATGGAGCAGCTTATCCGCGACTTGAAAAAGCAAGGGGACTCAATCGGTGCCAAGGTCACGGTTGAAGCGATTAATGTACCTGTTGGCCTTGGTGAGCCTGTGTTTGACCGCCTTGACGCTGAAATAGCGCATAGCTTGATGAGTATTAACGCTGTGAAAGGTGTTGAGATTGGTGATGGCTTCGCTGTTGTTAACCAAAAAGGTAGTGAGCACCGAGACTTGATGACGAAAGAGGGCTTTTTATCTAACCATGCCGGTGGGGTTTTAGGAGGCATCTCTTCAGGCCAACCAATTGTTGCGCATCTGGCATTAAAGCCAACCTCAAGCATAACCACTAGCGGTGTTAGTGTCGATAAATTTGGTAAGGAAGTTGACCTTGTAACCAAGGGACGTCACGACCCTTGTGTGGGGCTTCGCGCTGTTCCTATCGCCGAAGCAATGCTCGCCATTACCTTGATGGATCATCTGCTGCGTCATCGCGCACAAAATTATGACGTTGCGTTAAGTACCACGGCCTACCAACTCGCCGATAAATGACCAACACACTAGATACACCCAGACAGTGGCGTGCCTTGTCTGGGTGCTATTTTTTCTTCTTTGCCCTATTAGGATTAATTGTTCCTTATTGGGGGGCCTACCTCAGCGAACTAAACTTCTCATCTGCACAAATTGGCGAATTAATGGCAATCTTAATGGCCACGCGGATTGTCATGCCAATGATTTGGGCTATTCATGTTGATAAAACAGAACGCCGAATAAGCGCAATTCGATGGGGAGCGCTATTTTCTCTCGTTTTCTTTTGTGGTTTTTTTATTGCTCAAAGTTATTGGTCGATAGCGCTGGTATTAGTGTTTTTTGCTTCATGCTGGAGTGCTATTTTGCCACAAATGGAGGTGATAACGCTCACTACGCTACACAAGCGCAGTCACGATTACAGCAAAATAAGAGTATGGGGCAGTATCGGATTTATCGTATTAGTCGCCTGTGGTGGCTTTATTTTTGAATACTTTGGCATCAAGTGGTTGATTAGCCTTGGCACAGTTGTGCTTATCGGCTTGCTAGTTGTTACTAAATTCGTTGCCTATCAGCCGGATGAAGATTCAATCAACGCCAATGTGGATACCGGGGCATTTTTGGCAACGATGAGAAATCGCAATGTGTTGCTATTTTTTGGTGCGGTATTGCTGCTGCAAGTTAGTCATGGCCCTTACTACAGTTTCTTTGTTTTATATTTATTGGATGCTGGTTATACGGAATCTTTTGCTGGGCTACAGGTGGCATTGGGCGTGGTAGCAGAGGTCGTTGTCTTTACAATAACAGCAATGTTGTTGCAACGCTTTGGCGCAAAAAAGCTGTTATTGGTGAGCTTGTTACTTAGCGCTTTACGCTGGCTATTAATGCCCTTTGTCGTCGGCGATATTGTGCTGTTGTCACTTAATCAAATGCTCCATGCGGCAAGCTTTGGCTGCGCACACGCCGGGGCGATGGCGATGTTAAATCATTGGTTTGTTGGTCCTACACGCGGTAAAGGGCAGGCGCTTTACGCCTCAGTTTCTTTTGGCATTGGCGGAGTATTGGGGGCGCTGTTTTCAGGTTACACCTGGCAGCAGGGGGCTGGGGCGACCACGACTTGGTTTATTGCAACTGCTATCGCGGTACTAGCCTTTACCTTTGTATCGTTGATACAATATCCCACCATATCTAAGCCCCAAGCAACTAATCGATGAGTTTTTCCGTGGAAAATAAATTAACACAAAATGATGATCGCTTTGATTATCAGGACTTAATCTCTATTTTTAATAGCAACTTTGAAAATAGCGAGAATACCCGTCTAGTTAAAGGGGGGGATGAGCCTATCTACCTGCCAAAGGATGATGACCATAGGCATCATCGTATTATTTTTGCGCGAGGTTTTTATGCCAGTGCACTACATGAAATATCCCACTGGCTAGTGGCTGGGCCTGCTCGGCGCTTATTGGAAGATTTTGGCTATTGGTATTGTCCTGACGGGCGAGACAAAGAAAAGCAATTAGAATTTGAGGCAGTGGAAGTCCAACCCCAAGCAATAGAATGGGCACTATGCCTCGCGTGTGGCTTTAAGTTTAATGTTAGTAGCGACAACTTGAATGGCTGGCAATCGGACCGTTTTGCCTTTCAGGATAAGGTGTATGCGCGTTTGTGTGAGTTAATTTCAAAAGGCTTCAACCCACGCACTAAACAACTATTATCAGCGCTGCAAGAATTTTACGGCACTGATGCTATCACCGTTGAAACAATCGCTTACCAGCCAACTACTATTGATAAAAAGGTCGTTCATGAAGTTTAAAATTGGTTTGATCATTAACCCTGTAGCAGGCCTTGGTGGCTCTGTTGCACTTAAAGGCAGTGATAATGTTGCTTCACAAGCACTGTCACTTGGCGCAACAGCCAAAGCAACGTTGCGAGCAGAGCAAGCATTAGCAGTGATTGCTCAATTACAGCAAGAATTCGAAGTTATTACTGTTAAGGGCGCAATGGGCGAAGACTTGTGTAGGAAAATGAACTTGCCAAGTCGTTGTGTTGATTTTTTTGGCAGTGAAAAATTAAATGCTGACATAATGACCAGTAATGCAGATGATACGCTTGCCGCAGCACGCTCGATTAAAGCGGCTGGTGTTGATTGTTTGGTTTTTGCTGGTGGTGATGGCACGGCTCGTAATATTTATAGTGCCGTTGGTGAAGACTTCCCTGTACTAGGTATTCCGGCGGGCGTGAAAATCCATTCAGGGGTGTACGCTATCACGCCAAAGGCTGCTGGTGAAATACTGAAACTCATGATAACTAACCAGCTCGTTAGTGTCATGGAACGAGATGTCATGGACATCGATGAATCTTTATTTCGAGAGGGTACCGTTAAGGCAAAGCGTTACGGTGAAATGCAGGTACCTGCAGAACTTACTTATATGCAAGCGGTTAAGATGGGCGGTAAGGAGTCCAATGAATTAGTGCTTACGGATATTGCCGCTGATGTTATCGAGCAGGTCGAAGATAGTTTGGTGATTATGGGATCAGGCTCAACGACCGAGTTTATTATGCAGGAAATGGGCTTAGACAATACGCTACTAGGGGTTGATGTTGTCTTTGAACAAGAGTTAATAGCCAGTGATGTAACCGAACAACAGTTGTTATCGTTGATAGAAAAGTATGATGATGTGAAATTAGTCGTTACGCTTATTGGTGGTCAAGGCCATGTTTTTGGCCGTGGCAACCAGCAATTGAGTCCATCTGTGATACGTGCTATTGGTCTGGATAACATTATTATTGTTGCAACAAAAACTAAACTGGAGGCACTGGAACAGCGCCCATTACTTGCGGACACCGGAGATGAAGCGTTAAATCAAGCGCTTAGCGGTTTAGTTAAAGTGACTACTGGCTTTCATGATTATGTAATGGTCAGGTTGAAAAATTGTTAAATACTTCTGGCAATTAGGATTTTTATGGCTAAAATGAGCAGCGTTAAGTTATAAGATATAAAATATATCTATATTAGATAGGAAATCAAATGTTAGTAAAAAACGTCTTATTTGTGCTTGCCTTGCTTACCAGTGGTAATGCATTAGCTAAAAAAATAATCCCCATTAGTAATTTCAATCATATGCCTGCAGTAGAGCAGCCGACACTGTCACCCGATGGTAAAAATATCGCGGTAATCACAAATCGTGATGCAGTGACCCAAGTTTCAATATCGCCATTTGACAACCCTGGAGACATTCGGACTCTTTTGGAGCTTGGCGGTGAAAAATACCGCATTGAAGACATCGCATGGGCAAACAATGAACGAATGATTGTTACTGTGTCACAACCTTTTAAATTGTTTAAGCAGCAATATCGCACTAACCATATGTACTCCATAAGTCTTGATGGTCAAAGTGTTTTTGAGCTTAATAAGCGTGGTAATAAGAAACAAACTGAGCTTGAGTTTTACTACTCTCGCCCACACTTATTGAGTATTTTGCCAAAAGATTCAAAGCATATTTTAGTTACCATTAACGATGCGAGAGATGATAATTACACTTCAGTCTTTAAAGTAAATGTTGAAACCGGAGCGTTCGAAAAGTACGTGGCCAATACAAATAAGGTAATTGGTTGGCATGTGAATCGTCTTGGAGAAGTTTTGATGTCAGTGGGCACAGACGATAACCATAATACCGATTTTAGCTATTATTACACCCGAAAAACAGAACAAGATAAATGGCAACTAGTAAAGAAAGTTGAAGCCTTTGAGGATGAAAGGTTCCAACCTAAACTTTTTGAACCTGAAACGAATTCAATAAT
>CAKZQF010000097.1 GCA_937139475.1 uncultured Gammaproteobacteria bacterium
GCAAAGCTACCGCGTCCTGCTCACGCCCCTTACCTACATCCATGTAGGCAACTGCATCATTTACGGTGGCCCTACTCTTTAATAAAAAGCAGCACATGGCTTCGTCTTGTGCCAACTCGCCTACAGCCTACGCCTCATATGATGTTCTTGTTCATCAACTCTCAGTTTTGCTAGCGGCTTCCTCTGGACCTAACTTCGCAGTTAAGCCCTTGCCATTCCCTAGCAGTTAAGGTCACCTTCCTACAGAAGACTTTCACCTCATTAGTTCATGCCCATGCTGGGCGTACACAATCAGTTGGTGAGCGCCACTTCGTGGCTGAGACGTTTTCCACTTCACTCGTTCCTCGCTACGTTTCACCGCCCCACAACAAAAGCGTTAGACCGCCGCACATCTGGACTGCGGCGGTCATTGAATCCCCCCTAGAAGATTACCCCCTAATTTATCTTGTCAACCTTTCAACTATTCTTCTTACCATTGGGGCGACAATGGCAACTGTAGGAAAGGCTATTGGCCATGTCGTTATACAGCTTTTGAACCACTGCCCAGCAAATTCTGAATGAATCCCTTGAGAGATAAAAAGTACAACAGCGGACACGATACAGACCATTATGGCCGAGAGCAAAGCGCTGAAAAGAATTGGGGCAAAACGAACGGGAATATACATATGTTTCTCCTGAGTATGGTTTATTAGTACTGATTTTTATAATGAACAATAAAATTTTAGTGCCCATGCTGATGCATATAGGCCAAGCCCAAAAACAGCATGATTAATAACACTATGCAGTCTTGTAGAGTTTGGTTTTGGTGTTCGAGATGAGGCAATGCCAGCTCCCATACCCGGCTGCATTAATAAAAAGGGTGCTGCCACTGTCCCAAAACCAACAACGAGCGCTGGGCCAATTGTTGGATTGAGAATCCAAGCCTTACCCGCGATGCCAACCAGCAAGGCTGCGAAAGCTATACCTATCAAGTAGTGGGCGATCCATCCAATAAAGTGCTCTCCTTGTATAGGAACAGATGCTGCAATAGAGTCATGACGAAATTTTCCGTGCGTCATGTAAGCTAACCAGCGCCCAACCATTCCATAATTTGGGGGAGGAATTCCGAGCAGTGATTTCCTCAATATGCCCCATAAGTCCATCACACCAGTTGCTCCAATTCCGATAAAAAATACAATCACTAGATTATTCATAAGTATCACCTTTGCTTGTTTCGATTTCGAACTAGTGATAGCGTACTACTTCAAGTCGACTTGAGGTCAAGAATTATTTATGGATATAGCAGAGGTAGCCAAGCGTTCTGGGGTTCCAGCCTCCACATTGCGTTTCTATGAAGAAAAAGGATTGATCAATTCTGTTGGCAGGCAAGGACTTCGCCGTGTATTTGGAGCCAATATTTTGGAGAGGCTTGCATTGATTGCTCTGGGGCGAGTAGCTGGATTTTCACTAGATGAAATCGCTCAAATGGTGGGAGCTAGTGGAAGCCCAAATATTGATAGAGAGCTGCTGGTGAAAAAGGCAGATGAACTGGATAGCACCATCCAAAAGCTGATAGCGATGCGCGATGGGCTTAGGCATGCAGCTGTCTGTTCTGCTCCGAGCCATATGGAATGCCCTAAGTTTCGTCGCTTGCTCGGATTAGCGGCATCTGGAGCAATTAAAAATGAAGTCTCGGAGCAACTGCCAAAAAATCGGCGATCTAACGACTAAGGATAAGTCGCGCGAAGCAGCGACCTATCCTATTGTTGAACGAGCCCGGTAATTCAGGCTCACTGCGCTTCTATTTATAGTATTTATCTATTTCAAAACCGAAGTGAATAGAGATGATATTCATTGGTGAGCAGTAGCATTTACAGATGAATTTTGGCCTTTCAAGTTCTATTTTGGCATTGCCGTGTAGAAAACCACAGCCCCCTGCCCGCCAAAATTCTTTTGGTAGGGTGTGCTGTAAAACCAAAGCAATAAAGTCTTCACCTTTGAGTTTTCAGGTCATTAACTTTTTCATATTACTATTAGTATATTGAACGGTAATATATTCACAGTCATTTGCAATGATATTGCGATTGCTGATAACACCTTTATACAAGTATCATTCAACTGGCGAGTGTTAACTTATCGGGCATTGATCATAAAACTCGGTGATGCGGCGCACAGCACGAGAATAAACATCAACCGTTGAATCAACCTTGCCTTGGCGCTGCAATGCACTAAAATGCTTCTGGTAAAGTGAATTGAACTTACTTTGTTAGGTCCAACCTCTAGCAGTCGCACTCGGGGATGAGTGCATAGAGAAATTATTGCTGGTGGTGAGTTTTTTGCTTTTCTGTCGCGTAGTAGCTTCGTTCAACAATGCACACAAGGAGGATGATTTGAGTAATCTGAAAACGGTAGAATTAAAGGCGTTTATTCCTTCAAAAGACTTTGACACGTCAAAGAGTTTCTATTCAGAAATAGGTTTTACAAAAGCCTCTGATGAAGGTGGAGTTGCCTATTTTCACTCTGGTAGCTGCAGTTTTCTACTCCAAGATTTTTATGACAAATCTTTAGCTGAAAACCTGATGATGCACCTGCTTGTCGAAGATATCGAATCTTGGCATGATCAGATTACAAAATCGGGTGTGGCAGATAAATATCATGTTAATGTCTCGGATATCACTAAACAGCCGTGGGGTATGCTAGATTTCGTTGTTCATGATCCTAGCGGTGTATTGTGGCGGTTTGGTCAAAATGTATAGCCTAACAAACATGTCAACCGGACAATTTTTTGCTCCGCTCTTTTGTGAATTTCGCTGCGTTACATTTTTTCACAAAAGCTCTCCACAAAAAATCGCGCGGTTACATGGGCGTTAGCTTTACATTAATTAAGGAGGTAGATGTGTTATTTGAATGGGATGACAATAAAAACAAGAAAAATATAGACAAACACGGAATTGATTTCAATGATGCCGTAACTATATTTGATGACGACGAGAGAATTGAGGCTGTCGATGATAGAAATGATTATGGTGAAGAGCGAATACAAGTCATTGGAGAAGCAAAACCAGGCGTTTTAATGGCAGTTTATACTTGGAGAAAAAGTGCTACATCGAGAAGAATGATTTCTGCAAGAACTGCCAGTCAAAAAGAACGTGCCATTTATCAAAGTATGAAAGCGAGGTGATAGTTATGTCAAAGGATACTCATATTAAAAGAAAAAAAGGTGATGCCGTAGATGGAGATACGGACTATGAACGCCTGAAAAAAATGACTGAAGAGGAAATAGAGGAGAACGCAAAGACTGATCCTGATGCACCTCTTTTAACTGATGAAGATCTAAAGAAATTCAAAAAAATAAAACAAAAGGGGGATTAATCATGGAAAATAAGGTGCTTATAAAACACATCAAAGGCCATAAGCCTGTCGGAAAAACTAACTGGTCAAAAGTTATGATTGAAGCAAATCGACCAAAAATTGATGAAGATAATCCTGATTTGGTAGGTAAGAAGCAGTTCAGGAAAGTTGGAAAAAGCTAACAAACGGCTGCACCGGACAAATTTCCGTTGTCACCTTTTTGCATAAAAACACAAAAAAGTCGCCATCAAAAATTTGCTCGGTGAGCCGGCCCTCTGTGTCAGAGTAGTTGTCGTCTTTTTCAATCTTCAGGCAGAGCGGCAGTGAGTACCCATGACACATCATTCAGTAGAGCAAAAAGAAGCAATAGTTAACCGTTTCTCACAAAGTGGCTTATCTATACGTGAATTCGCAGAACAAGAAGGTATTGCCAAATCATCCCTGTATAGTTGGAG
>CAKZQF010000098.1 GCA_937139475.1 uncultured Gammaproteobacteria bacterium
TCATAGTGTCACCTAAAGTTTTATGAGGTGCATGATAACACCTCTAATTAGGTGGCCAAATTAACTATGCCACTACAGTCTGATCAATCATTGACTAAAGAGCAAAACATCTACTTACTCTCGATCAATGGATTGGCGTTGCAATACATCATTGAGCCAACTATGGAAATGCGAAAGACAGCACTAAAGCAGACATACAAAGCATTAATATTTATAGAGGAACCAACGGAAGATGAAATCTTAGATACATTAAGAACTGAACCTGTGGCCATCCAATACCTATCTAATCCTGATGTAAAAATGCAATTGGAGGCCATATCGAAGTATACCTGCGCAGTTGAGTTTATTAGGGGGGAATTATCTGACGAAACTAAAATATTGGCGCTTATCAAAAACGCTGACTATGCCCGTTTCGTTGACAAAGTTGATGGAGGTATTCTGGCAATGGTTTTTGGCTTTAATAAGCGATTTAAGAACGTAATGCTTTGCAGTTTAAACCAAAGTGGTTCATTCAAAGGGATGGAGGAATTTATAATTGTACAGCAAATCATCTACTGGAAACTTATCGAACGGTATCCATTGTTGGTTGACTATTTATGATGATGTCTACTCATTTGGTACCACAATGTTGTTTGCCTCAAGAGGGGCTCAGCAAAATAACTAATCATATAGATTCATACTTGTTTTTTGGATTCGAGTCATTGGATTTAGGGCGTTTCGCGTTTGGCATGTATACCTACACTTTTGTGGTTATTCAAGCGCCTACAATGAAATGCATAAGAAGCCAAGTGAGAGGAGTTTTAGAGCGCTTAAAAGCAAGCAACAGAGGAGGTTTCCGTGTCGCATTTCATTTATATGGTACAGAATATACGCGACTAACAGATTTCAATTCTATCAAGGACTATATATCTGAGCTTAATGATATCAATTTCACTTTATCTGGTTTCTCTGTTGCGAATCCTGGACGAAGGACGTTTCTGGTGGAGTTGTACTGTTTCTTTAGTTGAAAAAGTATCCACTCGATCTCACATCGAGGATAAATAGAGTTTGTCCTCGATGTGACATACTGATCTTGGCGCAAAGTACTCGTTCAAAAGAGCATGCGGCAAGGCCCTCTTTACACAGTGAACAGGCATAAACGGTCAAATCGTTGAATGCCCGTTCGGTTAGCGTGCTTTTAAGGTGCTATTGAAAGTAGCCCTTGCTCTCTCATTGCCTGCCAGAAAGCGTCTGGGATTTCAGTATTTACTAAATTGACATTGCTCTTAACCCGCTTTGGCGAACTAGAGTTTAAGGCCACAGAAACAATTTCATCAAACAAAAATGAAAACTGCACACATACTTCCGCAGGTTTAACAGAAAACTCATCACAGAGCGCGTTAAATTTATCACGCCAAGCGAACTCTTTCGGGTGAGTGTCGCGACTAATTTCTTTATAGTCAAAGTTGTTACTGCCAATTAAGAAGCCTGCATTAAATACCGCCGAGTTAATCACTTCAACCCCTTGCTTAGCAAGCTTTTTAAGTAAAGTAAGGGTTGAATCCTCATGAATAAGAGGGGTAACTGAACAAGCAAACATTGCCCAGTCCAAAGTCACATGATCGCTGATAAAGTCAATCACACTGACATCTTTAGCGCCAACGCCAACTGATTCAACTTTGCCAGCATTGCGTAGCTCCATCAAAGCTTTGTACGCGTCGAGTATATCCTGCTTGCGCTTTGCTAACTCAGCATCGTTTTGTGCACCTGCAAGGTATTCATCAGGATCATGAATCGACACAATTTTCGCTTCATAATCCCCCAACAGCTCGTTGCCTTGTTGATAGCAATGCAGGATGCCCTCATAAGAAATGTCTTGCTGGGCATCATGTTGTAGATTAACCCAAGCACCGGGTTCAAACGTCGGCTCGGCGCCCTTAAGTGGAACGCGCTTCCAACCAAGCTTGTTGCTAATTTTGACCGCATCAGGAGCAACATTAAGGGCTTTTAACCCTGTGGCAAGCGACTCTAAAGCCAAGCCTGCGCCATATTTCCCTGCGCTATCAAAGACAGGAATTTCGCGACTACTTTCAATGGCCGCTTGTACTAGTTGATTTTTAGTTTCCGGCTCTAGTTCAACAAAAAGATTACCTAGGCTACTGGTGCCAAATATGATTTTTGGTAATGAATATTTTTTAGTCATTTTTAATGCTCTGCTAATGAGATTACTACGTGACATGCGATAGCTTCTCATTCTGTTTTAAATAAAATCATGGTAAGTGGATTGGCATCGACAAGCAACATCAATGCCCCTTACCTATAATAAACAATTATTTTACACTCTTCTCACTAATTGTTGGTTCATACGCATCAGCATATAATCTTTATCTTTTTTCCACTCTAACGTTTCAGCCATCATGCCAATCGAGCCCATTACCTGATTGACAAATTTACCATAGGTTTTATGGGTTTCATCAGTGTCTGTCGCGAAGAAAACCAACCTAATAGTGTCAACTAACGTCTCACTTTGCCATAAGCAACTTACTTCACCCTTATCATTACTCGGGTTATAACCCAACGAAATGATATCTCCATTGATTACCGTGCTTTCATTCTCATCAAATCGCACAATAGGTGATAGGCCGTTTGCTATCATCGCTGCATGCCTTAATCGGAATTTATCATTGGACTGAGTGAACGCCCGATAGATCTTTTCATATAAACGAACAAAAGGTTTATCGCTCTCATAATCAATGGCAGTCCCCTTTAATAGCCGTCTGGTCATCGGAACGCTAACTACGGCGTAGGTTACTGCAGTGTAATCACCGTTAACCACAACATCTTGCTGCATATAACGTGTCGAAATCTCACGAAAATTATGAGTGATACTCTCCCTACTGCCCTTTTCTCTCGCAAAAATGTCATAGGTGAGATGTTGATGGTCGCGTACTTTCAATTCGCCAGGCGCAAGACCAATTCGCTGAGAAATTAGTGCTACCGCTTTAAATACTTTTTGATGAAACTTAGCAGCGTTTTCACGTAAATCGCTACCCGTTGCCAGAAATAAGAATTTTACTTTATTAGAGCGCACAGCCCCGTCAAAGTAGCCTTTGAACGTACTATTATGCAGGGGGTTATAAAAGAAAAATGATTGCTTATGGGTATGTAACACTTGCTGTTCATCGCTATTTCTTACACGAACCAAGCGATTATTAGCAACAAAATTGGCATGTTCTATATTGCACTCTTCAATCACGTTGAAAACCAATTTAGACAATTTCTGATAGAAATTTTGATAGGGCTGAGATGTCGTTAAATCGATGTCCTCTCCCATTAGCGCAATAAGCTTATCGGTTAATGGCATTTCAGCAATAATATAGTGATTATCGCGAGCATTAGCGGGCACATATACTTTTTCTGATGCGCGATGTTTTCTAAGTATTGAACTAGCTCTTCTCATTTTATCCTCACTTACTAAATGAATAGCGACAAATACATTCAACCCAGCCGCCAATGAATCTTATATATAATAGACAGTATATAGATACGAGAAATATGTCAACAATGATCACAGCAAATAAAGAGATTTCTTCATAAGAAGGTAAAAGGGAGTAAATAAAAAAGGTTTGAGCTTTTCAGCTCAAACCTTAGTAAAATGCGATAAGAAGTTAGTGTTGCGGCGCAATTAACTCAATCGATTCAATGTCGATATTCATTGCCCTATAACGCTGATCTTGTGCTTTGAATTCCTTTAAACTGGTTTTTAGCTCAAATGCTTGCCCTTGTTTCAAGGTAACTTTTTGAACACCAACTTTATCGAATTTCAACTTGCCAAGCGTGCTGTGGGAAACTTGTCCTAAATCTTCCTGTACTTTAATGGTTTGCTCATTACCATCAAATGACTGTAACGTTTTGACTTTATGTCCCCTCCCCTTAAGATTAAACGCTAACTGATCATTAGCGCTGGCGATAACAAAATCTTTGTCTTTATAGCGCATTTTATAGTTAATTTTCACTTTATAACTACCTGCGACAGGAACATCAACATACCAGCTGCGAGAGAAATCTTTTAACATTGAGCGATAGCTTTCTTTACCAAATTTGCCATGTTTAGTCGCTTGCTCACCAGTTAAAGTGATAATGCCGTGCGAATTGGCCTTGCTATGGCGAGGTATTATTTCTAATGCACCAGCATAATTGAGCTTTAAGATGGTTAGATAAGGGTCTTTAGTGGTCCCGCTAAGGTCGATAACGGTGTTACCATCGATTTGGTTAATCAATAATTTAGCTTTATCACCAGTTAACTGGGTAACTCGTTGCACCTTATTCACTAAGCCAGGAATGACTAATTTATTATCCTCTGGCCACTGATGTACATGTAAATACAAGGTATTGTCCGCCGTTGAAACCTGGCCCCAATCTAATTTAAGAAACGGATTTAACCCAGTGTCGAAAATAGCTTCCTTATGCTTTTCAACCCATTTGCCCACACCGAACAACACATCCTTTTCATAGGGCAAAATACTGCCATCCCCTTTAGGGCCAATGTTTAACAAGAAGTTGCCCCCCATACTGGCGATATCCGAGAGCTTACGTACTTGTACAGCAACTTGCTCTTCAAGCGGTAGGCCTTTGACCCATGATTTATAGCCCCATGTATGGTAAAAAGTGCCCGGGGTTTCCCATGGGTATTCAACTATAGGTGCATCTGGCACATGATTATCTGGCATGGTTAGAAAATCCCCTTGATTATTCATCACCCGTCCATTAATTAATGCGTCAGGTTGATATTTCTTAACCACCTCCCTAAAACGTTTGCTTTGCGCAAGTGTAGGCTCCCCCATGTCAAAGAAGACCTCAACAATGTCACCATAGTTGCTCATCAGTTCCTCTAGCTGAGCCACTTGAAAGTCTTCATTCGCTTTGGATACCTTGCCGAACACACTAATCTTCCCGTCAATCGGATTACGTTCAGGGTTTGGGCCATTAAAGTGCCAATCAGGTGTTGAATAATATAATCCTAACTTCAAACCATGACGCTTAGTTGCTTCACTCAACTCTTTCAATAAGTCTTTTTTATAAGGGGTGTAATCTACAATATCAAAATCAGTATGTTTTGAGTCAAACATCGCGAAGCCATCATGATGTTTTGTGGTTAGTACGATGTAACGCATACCAGCATGCTTAGCTAATTTAGCAATCGCATCAGCATCAAAGTTACTCGGATTAAATTGTTTAACAACTTCTTGATAGTCTTGCTGCGAAATATCAGCATGGCGCTGAATTTGCTCTCCTAATTTTTCGATTTGCTTCCCCTGCCATACGCCTGCAAGATCAGCATATGCGCCAAAATGAATGAACAAACCAAAACGCATTGCCTGCCAGTTTTCTATGGCAGATTTATTTTGCAATTGCGCTGTAACTGTATTACTCCCTTCCGCCGCCATCGTTGGCAAAACAGCAAAAGACAATAAGCCAGACAGCAAAAGGAGCTTAGATAGCTTAAACATAGTTAGAAACCTTAATTGTCGGTATGAATAGGAACTGCTGTACTCATACCAATGTGTGAAATTGTCTTAATGCAAAGAAACAGCTCAAACACCGCGCTCAGAATCTTTGCGTTGAAAAGACATGTAATCTTGCGACTTAAAAAATCCGTTATTGCTGGTTCGCAGATCGTTGAGCTCGTTTAAACTGGTTCATTTTTTTCATTTTACCTGCGCCGATAATCTCTTTGAGCTGACGATTGGTAGAAACATTTATTGGTTTTGCAGCTGCCCTAAAGGCTTTTTTATCAGCTTTATACTCATTTTTTAGTGAAGCGTAATGGTGCTGTTTATAGAGCAGAATTTGATATACCTTCTCTTCTTCGTCTTTACTCAAATTAAGAACCTGCACAAATTCAGCTGTTTTCCTTTTAGCAATCTTGGCCACTTGGTCTATTGTATCGCCAGCAAAAACTGAACTCGAAATAAAAAAAGATAGCGTCAGTAATATTATTGATAAGTTTTTCATGTTGTACCTTTGAATGATTTTTGTCTGTGTTCTATTGCAACTTAACAAAAAAACACGCCACATTAAAGTGACCTTTACAAATAATCGACACCATATATATCAGTTTCATCGATGTTTTTATTATTTTAACGACACTTTTATATGGCAAAAACCAGCAACAACATACAGGTCAACCCAATGAATACCCCACCATTAGGTGCTATACAAGTGCGTCATACTGCAAACAATGCAAGTTAAACCACACGCTATATACTTTTTAAAAAATCAAACTAGACAATGTCGATTATTAATAATAAGCTCACCAACAAGAATAAAAGCAGTAATGGCATAAAAACGATTAACAAAAGTCCACAACAATTAGGTAAAAAGATGAAAAGTCGAATAAAAATACTCACCAGCATTCTCCTCTGCGGCGCAGTTTCGTCATGCACGACAGCACTTAATCAGCAGACCAGTACGCTTAACACCGCTCCTGACTACCAAGAGGACTGGAATTCCTTATCAAATCATCAGGCTGCGCCGAAGTGGTATCAAGATGCCAAACTCGGCATCTACCTACATTGGGGCGTATATTCGGTGCCTGCATATGCTAGTGAATGGTATCCAAGGTGGATGCACTTTAAACATCGTAAAGAGTATAAACATCATATCGCGACCTATGGCGAACTAAACGAATTTGGCTACCATGATTTTGTGCCAATGTTTAAAGGTGAACACTTTGATGCCGTTGCGTGGGCTGAATTATTTAAAAGAGCTGGAGCAAAATTCGCCGGACCAGTGAGTGAGCACCATGATGGTTTTGCGATGTGGGACAGTGAACTAACCCCATGGAATGCCAAAGATAAAGGGCCGAAAGTTGACGTGACCGGTGAACTTAAACAAGCGATTACCAGCCAAGGATTGAAATTTATTACCACCTTCCACCATTCTAGAAACCTACAACGTTACAACAAATCTGAAAACGCGCCGGGTGAACGGTTCAGCAGCTCCCATTTTCCGTATTTTAAAGGCACCCCACCAGCCAGTACCGATCCTGAACTAGCAATGCTTTACGGCAACATGCCTGAAGATGAATGGAATGAAAAAATTTGGTTTGGTAAATTGAAAGAAGTTATCGATAAATATCAACCAGATATTGTATGGTTTGATTCCTGGCTAAACCAAGTACCTGAAAGTTATCGTAAAAAATTCTCGGCTTATTATTTAAATGAGGCAAAAAAATTAAATAAAGAAGTAGTTATCATCAGGAAACAAAATGATTTGCCACTGTCATTTAGTGTTGATGATTTAGAAAAATCACGCAAAAACCATATTGGCCAACAACCTTGGATGACGGATGAAACCATTAGCAAAGGCAGTTGGTCGTACACCGAAAACTTGCGGGTCAAATCTGCGCAAGATGTATTGCATGTGCTTATTGATGTCGTCAGCAAAAATGGCACCATGTTGCTTAATGTCTCTCCTAAAGCCAATGGTATTATTCCTGAAAATCAGCAGGCGGTACTGTTAAAAATGGGGAGTTGGTTAGAGAAATACGGTGAAGCCATTTATGCCACCCGCCCTTGGTACACCTTTGGTGAAGGTCCAACCAAAGAGCCTGAAGGTCACTTTAAAAACCATAGGGAATTTGCCAAAGTTAAATACACTAACCAAGACATTCGTTATACCACTAAACAAGGCGTAATTTATGCCACGGTATTAGGCACGCCAACAGCAAACCAAAAAATGACGCTAAGCGCCTTTGCCAAAACAAAACTGCCTAAGAACACCCAAATTAGCAACATCACCGCCCTTGGCAGCAACCAAACCATTAGTTGGCAAATAACAGAAACTGGCTTAGAGCTCACAACACCTAGCCGACAAGTAGATGAAATGGCCACCGTGTTTAAAATTGAATTGGATAGTTAACAATGCAATTTATAGTGACGGA
Organism: uncultured Gammaproteobacteria bacterium; assembly: GCA_937139475.1. GTDB lineage: Bacteria > Pseudomonadota > Gammaproteobacteria > Enterobacterales > Psychrobiaceae > Psychrobium. The sequence goes on from CAKZQF010000098.1 coordinate 7,925, forward strand.
TAATTTAAAAGCAAGCATCGCTGCTTTAATGCTTGTCAGTTAGCAATTATTACGCATGATATTGGTGACTGGATCAGGTTTGGCATGCAATTCAACGTTTTCTTAAAATTTGAAGTTATAAATTGCATGCCAGTTGCTTTTCAATATGAAATACATCCATGTATTTCACCCTGCGGGCCAGCCTTCGGCTGTTCAAATTGATTCCAGACCAATTTGGGCTTCTTAAAGAAAGAGTAACCAAAAGATTAAATTTTCTGAAAAAATTTAAGACAGCTTTCGCTGGTCCGTAGGACAAATAACAGGGACGTTATTTGCAAAGGCGACCCGTTTGTTTATCGCAGACCGTAAATAAAAGATTGTCTAACCGATACCGTATTTGATCCGCTTCCCTGCGGCAAATGCTAAAAAATCATCCCTGATTTTTTTATCGGCCAATCTCTGATTTAAGGCGATAAACGACGTGGGTATCCGCGCTTTAAAAATGCCACTTCAATAAAAGACCTTAACTGACAGGCATTAAGCATCATAGCTTGCCTTTTTATCCAATCCCCCTCCTAGATATTTACACTTAATTTAAATGACTAAATTAGCCATAAAATAAACGAGAATTCTCGATAAAATATTTAATGATCTTTTCTCCACAATATGCGATGTTTCAACGCTACATACAAGCTGGTGGCGGTTTTGTTAGTTTAAAGTGACCAGTGTTGCTTGTGACCATAACCTACAAAAGATAAAGCGAAATATAATGGGCAAGGCTGTTAAAGTACTAAAACGAGTTCACAAGCTCTTAGAAATTTACTATTGAGGTTCTTCGATTAGGGCATTAAAAACGCTGGAGAGGCCGCAGGGTTGAGATTAGTGTTATCCAGACAGGTGTATTTACATTGCCCCTGTCCAATTTCCTCCCGTGAATTAAACAATTGAACAGTTGATATCATGAATATTTTTGGCAAAAAAAATGATTAAGCCATTGCCACAGCTTAATCATTTTATAATAACAACTAACGGTTATTTGCTATTTTTCGTAGGCATATGTTTCATCATAGCGTTTGTAATCTCTGTGGTTATAAAGATGCTTATCGATAACAGCTGGTTTCGCTAACTTCTTAATGACTTTCTTGCCTCGTTTAGTCTTCCAGTGGGGGTGAGACTTTGTGATGGCAGGTAGTTGCGCCATAAAACCATCAAACTTAGCGCGTGCTTTAGCGTGCTCTGGCTTACCATCGGCTAGTACATAGCCATGCCCGAAACGGTTATCAGCAGTATAATAAAAACGACCCTTCGCCATGTTCATCACGGGATTAACTACTTCCAGCATATATTCTTTGGTGCGAAACAGTTGCGAAGTGGCTGCATAGCCGTAGATCCATTCACGATGACTATCTATTTTACCAGCGTAAAAATCTTGCAGGCTGACACCATCAAACTTATGCGCTTTTGGCACATATTTCCAAGCACTCGCTAAGTCGATTAATGTTGGGGCTATATCTGAAAGATCAGTTAATTCATCAGTAGCGCCACGCTTTTTAACCCCAGCACCCGCCGCAATATGAACGACGTGGGAACCGCGTTCAACCCCGCGAGTTTTCGCCGTGACCGCAGTACCATTGTCAGAAGTAAAAATAATTATGGTGTTGTCACTAATACCTAGGGACTCAACCTTTGCAACAACCTCACCTACTTTTAAATCCATATATTCAATTAGGGATTTGAAACGAGCAGCGTTTTCTTCTTTCCAACCTTTGCCCCTCTTTGCTGATAAGCTACCCTGCACTCCTCGCAGTGGGTTTGTTGGCATGCCAGTACGTGTACCATGTGGCGCAACAGTAGGCCAATAGGCAAAAAACGGCTTATTCTCTTTGACGTTTTTCTCCATAAAATCCATGATGAATTCAGCTTCAATATCTAAGCTGTAATCAGAGGGTTTAGTGTCCATCAGCTTACCGTTTTTAACAAAGCCCGGATGCCAATAACGCGAAGGTGTTTTACGATCTTCCATTAATCCAGTGAATTTAGGCGAGCCAGGTAGCTTAGCAATCTCTTTTGTCCCTTCCCACAAAGCGTATTCATCAAATCCTAATACCTCCTCATGTGGCATTTGATTACCTGCATGCCATTTTCCTGTTATAGCCGTGGCATAGCCAGCATCCTTTAAAATACGACTGACCGGCATATTGTCGCTATATACGCGATTTTTGGCATTTCCCATCCAGATTTCGTTAACATAGACGCCAGTTGTATTTGCGTATCGTCCGGTCATAATCTCGACTCTAGATGACGCACATTTTGCCGTGGCATAGGCGGTTTTAAACATAACTCCTTTTGCCGCTAACTTATCAATATTGGGCGTATTGGCTGTGCCTTCCTGGCCAAAGGCGCTGAACATATCAGGGCTAACATCATCGGCTAAGATAAGTACGATGTTTGGGCGCGTGTCTGCAGCGTGTACACACATGCTTAGCATGAGTGCGACAGTCGCTAGGGTTTTCTTTACTAAATGCATTTTTATACCTTTGCCTAATGTTTAATTAAGCTGTTTCAAGAATTTTAAAGATTGAGTTTCTTTTGTTCGAGTTAGCGTGCACTACTGTTTCCATTTCTGACTGGTTACAGTAACTGGCTTGTCCCAATCCAACGCGTGTCTTTTACGATATTTAGGATCATTGTCTTTTGCTGGCTGAGCGCGAGCAACGTTAATCAATGCCGCTTTTGCCGCGATAATTTTCGGATCTTTGCTATTGATTAAGTTAGTTTTTTCTTCTGGGTCATTTTGCAAATCCACTAGCTTTTCAAATTCCAGCGGTGATTTTGCTTTAACATATAATTTGTATCTTTTATCGCGGATAACACGATCCCTAAAGACAAATTTATTTTCTACCCCTTGCGCTGACACTGCCGCTTCATTGCGCCCGCCCATCGATAAAATAGAGGTTCTTTCGCTATCGGTTTGTTTCGCTAGGATATATGGCGCAAAAGATTTTCCATCCAGTTGATAATCTGCTGGAATTTTAGCATTGGCTAAGTCTGCAAAAGTCGGCAGGATATCAGTAAAATCAACTAACGCATCACTGACCACGCCAGCAGGAACTAGACCCGGGCCATTGACAATAAAAGGAGAATTGATGCCATTTTCCGTGGTTAATTGTTTTCCGCCCCTGACATTGCGGCCATTTAAGCGACCAACAATACTTTTATTGGTGCCATTATCAGTGGTCCAAATGATAATAGTATTTTCACGTTCGCCCATTGCCTCAAGACGCGTTAACATTCTCGCCAAAACAATATCAGCATACTCAACCATGGCTTTGTGTTTATCGAGGTTGGTGTCCAATGTCGATCTATGTGGCGGTGTTATATAGGGAGAGTGCGGTAAGTTCATCGCGAAGTATGCGAACCACGGTTGCTCTTTGTTATCTTCGATAAAACTAAGCAAGAAGTCTGCAAAGATGTCTTCTCCAAATTGCCCTTGGTATGTTTTACTGCCTTTTTTGGTATGAATATAAGGGTCCCAATACCGTTCGGCACTGGCAGGGTTACCAGATTCATATCCGGTCCACATCGCATAATCATCAAAGCCATGTTTAGTCATCGCTTCAGGTTCTACCCGAAAATCATTTACCTGCCATTTCCCAGCGGCTACTGTTGCGTAACCGGCGTCTTGCATGATGCTGGCAACACTTTGATTTTGTGTCCAATCTAGATAGGCATGGCCCCATCGAGGCGTATCCCAATGGTTTACCCAGCCGTTGCGATAAGGGTATTGCCCGGTGATTAGTGAAACACGGGAAGGTGTACATTGAGGGTGTGACCATGCGTTATCAAAGCGTATTCCCTCATTTGATAGCTGATCAATATTGGGGGTTTTAATGTCTTGTGCCCCGTAAGCACTTACCCATTCCTTGCCCATGTCGTCAGCAAGGATAAAGAGTATGTTGGGTCTTTCTGTCTTTTTCTCTATCCCGCCAGCGCTAACAGGAGCGATTAAGGTCATTGAAGTACAGATACTTAGCGATATTAAAAACTTATTCTTAAACTTTTTCATCGTTTTACTCATGTTTTTTATTTATAAGAAACATTATCATGTTTACCTATTTAGTCAATAGTGCGCTTATCGCCATGCAGTCAGCGGCTCAAGTATACCGCCTTAGTTATTGTTTTAATTAACAATACTTCCTTTGTAAAGATAGGTAAATCCATGTAAACAGGTTTTTCGCTACTCCCCCAATTCATTATTATAGATTAAACCCAATTCACGAACCGCTAGTGAACTGGCTGCGGTCAAATCAATGAATTGTTTCAATATTGTATAGGTTTTGGCGTGCTGGCTAAGGAACACAAAACTTGCTGATGTGTGGCGCTAAATTAATGTTGAACAAAATAGGTACAGGAACCCTCTCTCTCATTGCAAGGGAATTATTTGTACATTGGCTTATTCGAGTGATGTGTTTTGTTGTGTCGGTATTTAGGGGATTTATGTAGGCCAATATCAAAGCCGCTGACTAATAGACAACAAAAAGCCCCATTATCCACGTAAGTTTGTACTTGGATAATGGGGCCGCCATATGAAATTAATGCTTGTTCTTTTGTACTTTCTCCAAACCACCGTGAAGTAAAGTCTCACCGCCCCATTGCATAGTGCGACGATCTAGCTTTAATAAATGTTGTGGGTAGTCTTTGGTGATACCAAAGGAATCAATATTGGTATCAAATGGTACAAAGCCTATTTGAAGTGCTTGCGCATTATCAACCAACGAGAAGTCTAAGTTAGCGACATCTTTAAATTGAGTCTGAGTTGTAGTCAGTGAATTCTTTTCTACCCCGTTGGCCTGGTGTTTCTTAAGAAATTTCTCTGCTCCTTCAAACGCATAGATATTGTTATCTAGGTTATATTCATAAGGAATCTTTTTAGTACCGCCTTTGGTGGCAAAAAATTCCGTAGTGTTCCATAAGTCTCTTGCGCCGTAAGGTGCTCTTCTGCCTTTGGTAAAGATATTACGTTCAATCACCGAACCAGGCTTAAAGTACTGGCGCGGGAAAGCACGCATTCTAATCGCTTCACCATCCATATCAACGAATATATTGTTAATGATGTGATTGTAATCTTTATGAACAATACCAGTACCAGCTCTGTGGATTATATTATTAACCGTCGTAGTGCCTCGTTGCCAATCATCGGTACGTATTGCAATGTAATCCACATCATAAACATAGTTATGGCGAATGATATTACCTTCACCTGCACCAGAAACATTCAGAGAAGCACCATCATGGAGTTGCAACAATGTTTTAGTTACTTTGTTGTTTTCAATGATGTTATTTTTACCGTGGATGTACGGCATAAAGTGCGCTTGGGTGTCTTCTTTGTAGGTTACGTTGGTATCGATTTCATTCCAGCGAATGGTTTGCGCCGCTTCATCAAAATCTTCACCAGTTTTCATCAATATCTGTACTCGAACGCCTGCAACACCTACCGCTTTACGAGGAACATCATGGATCCAGTTGTTTGAGATAACATTATCGCCACTTTGCCACAAGAAAATGGCATGGCCATGCCAGATAATTTCGCCAACGTGATGGATGATGTTGTTAGTAATGGTGTTGTGATGGTTAACATCCTTTGTGCCAGGACCGTAACCTGCTAGCAAAATCCCCATATGACCTACATAGTCAATCAGGTTCTTTTCAATAGTGATGTTTTGCGCGTGTAAGTCTAGACGTATTGCAGAACCCGCTGAATTGGTAAAATGATTGCCACTAACCAACATATTTTCAGCGCCACGGAATCGTAGCATTGCATTACCAGTATCAAAAGTATCCCAATCATGTTGAATACCCCAACCTTTACGGCCTTTATACCAAGTCGAGCGTTTGCCTTGGGTAAAGGTTAACCCTTGAAAACTAATATTCTTCACTGGCTTGTCGGCTGGGCCATCATAATCAATTTCCCCTTCCACACGAACGAGCTCTTTTAGTTGTGGAATAGTGATATTGCTAGGCTGTGCATTGTCGTGAGGCCAATAATATAACTTACCTGTTTGGCTGTTATGGGCCCACTCGCCTGCTTCATCAATAAAGTCCACTGCATTTTCAATCAACGCCCAAGGACTATCTTGTGAAAATGCTGGTGCATTAGCTTCATATTTAAGCGTTAATTGACGTTCTTTGAGATCAATTTTCTCAAGCGGTAAAAAGTTTAGCGCCCAAGGAACAGGATTAAAGAATACTTCGATATCATCAAGATTGCTCCATTGACGAATTGGTGCGCCTTCAAGATACTTAATTTTCTTTAGTAAATGACGATCTTTTTTGTGCATTACGTTGCGAGAATCGGCAATTTCATAGCCCGTTGGGATTTCGCCACCAAAACGCGCACTTCTGGCACGGGGCAAACGTTTGTCACCGGCAAAGAGTGCGGTAAAGCGACCAAACTCTTCACGCGTCACATCGGCTACCCATACCTTATCTTTCGCTATTTCAGGCAGTCCCTCAACAGTACTTTCAAGTTTATGCCACCCAGTAACAGCCTTACCACTTGAAATCACAGGTGTTTCATTAGGGTAAGCACGGTAGTTAACCATTGCATCTTTCACACCGCCATCCTGACGATTTAAGACAAAGGTTTCTGACAATGTATGAGTACCACCGCGTAACCACACAGTAATATCTTGATTACGTGCATCATTATCTAGCGCTCGTATTGCATCACGTGCAGCGGATAGGGTCTTAAATGGCGCATTTAAGGTACCAGTATTATCTAGTTTCCCGTTGGGCGAGACGTAAAACTCAACGCCACTTTGTTTTGCCACAGTACTATTTTGAGTCTGGACTTTTGAGGAAGCCTGTAAATTTTCAGAAGATTGCTGGTTACAGCCCGTCATAACCACAGCGGCGCATGTCGCAAGCAACATTGCACGTTGTGGTAAGTTTTTATAGTTCATAAAGCCTCCAAACTGACTTTCTTATATAGATCATACGTTACGTTGACCTAGCATTAATAAATTGGTTCTCAGTGTTATTTTTGTAATTTTTATGGCTAAGGGACCATGACCGTAAAGCGCCAGGTTTCCCCTTTAATAATGCCGTTTTTACCCACTGCATCTACTCGCCAAAAATAGGTTTTCCCTGGGATTAAGCTTTTGGGGGTAAATATATTACTGGTAAAATTGCCTTGATATGATGGTGATAACTTAGTCCCATCCATCACTTGAGTTAATTGTGTACCCAGATATACATCATGTGAAGTGGCGCGGTATCCTTCCAACCACATCAGATCAGCATCTAATTTAACTGCTGTCGCTGCTTTAGGTGGCACTGGGCTAGATGCAGTTTTTGCTTGATAACCAGGGATCCAGTAATGACTAGCGCCAAATTCATAAGGACCTATATCCGGCGCCTGACCAATAAAGTGAGTCAATTTGCCCTTGATAACTGCTCCGCCATCAATCAAAGTCGAACCCGCTTTTGGCCTAAAATCAAGGTTGTCTGGATCTCTTAGCTGCGAGCGTACATCAAGTCCTGATTTAGCCCCATCCCAGTTGTGATCGACAATGCCAGGAATAGGATATTCTTTGCCAGGCTTAACACGGTGGCCGGAGAATTTATTACTGATATTATTACGGGTAATGGTGCGGTGATTATGGCCCTGAATAGCGACATTACTGCTAATAATTAAGTCATTGCTGTGATTATCAAAACTCAAATTATTAAAGATAAAGTGTTGATCACCTTTGAAGAACATGCGGTCAGTATTCCAGGCAACGTTATTTAATACCTGCCCATTATTACCGTATGGAGAATTTGGCAGGTTCATATTATCAAAACGAATGCCCTGTTTAACCGAGTCATGCACCCAGTTGTAACGCACCACTCCGCCGGGCTGCTGTTTAACGCTCAGTTGAATCATTGAACCGTCGTTTTGCAAATAACCAGAGCGCGATAGATTATTTAGCTCAACGGTATTGCGCACACCGGCTTTAAATAATTCAGAACAGCCGGTGGTATGTATCGTGTTGCGTCTAAAGACCAACTCAGCTGAATTAACCATGTTTAGCGTATAGCCACCTTTGTAGGTACAGCTGTAGTCAATGTCATGCATATTACAGTTTTCAATGCGATTACCGAGGCCTTTCATTTCAATCGCCGGTCCATCGGTATAAGCGATAGTACAATTACTAAGGGTATTGTAGGCCGGGTCGAATTCTTTTTTAACCACCATTTTGGTTACGGCCACTGGCGATAAATCACCCAGCATACGCTTTGAATAGCTCGGATAGTTTAGCTGCACGTCTTCAACGGTTACATGAATGCTCTTGTCGACCTTAAATGTGGTACCAAAGAACTCAATGCCGGATATATTAACGTGCTTGGAGCGGCTTACATTTAATGCATATGATTGCACCTTACCACGAACATCTAGTGTCGCTGGGTTAACGCCTCCTTTTGCCCACAAGTATAACTCGTTGGTTTCGCTATCAAAGTGCCATTCTTGCTCCGCATCTAATAGCCCTAACTTACCCTCAAGAAAATAACCATGACGCTGGGGCTTGCCCTTGTAACTAAAATGCGAATGCACGTCTTTAGTATCGTAGGAAAAGTGGTCGCTGCCGGCTTGATGTTCAGTCACCTTCGCCTGATAAGTTTTAAACGAGCCAGAGTTGACAATGATGGTCGCTCCGGTCAAATCAAAGTTTAGTGACGCCAGCTCCTTATTAAAGTGAACCCCGAATTTGCTTTGTTCTTTTTCTGGCCATGCCATCGACTGAGTTTTATCCCAGATAGAGCCATCGTACCAATTACCGTTTGGCCAACGGGCACTAGACATACTTTTGCCATCGACAAACAGCTGCCAGATTGGCTTGGCTAACTTGGTTTTATAAATATTACCTTTAAATTTTTGCCACTGCCCACTGATTTGACTGGTGCCGTCAAATACCACCTTTTCACCGGGGTAAGCACTAATGGTAAAAGGTTTGTCAGCCGTTCCTACTCGTTTGATCATTTGAACTGACTCAAAGTAATGACCATCTCGCACATAGACGGTATCACCGGCATCCATTTTTGTTACCGCACGTTGAACACTTGCAAAAGGTTTCGCTATCGTCCCTTTATTGCTGTCGTCACCATTTGTTGCGACATAATAATCCTTAGCTACAAGGGGCTGACACAGCACACTGCTTAAAGCGATAAATAAAAACTTGGCCTTCATGCTATTCCTACTCGTCTTTCTAATCATCTGCGGTGCGTTTAACGCACCAGTGTTGTTACTACGCACCTAACGCGTTACTTTTGATCCCAATGGGCTTTTTTGAGCGTTACCAACTCAGGATACATTTCATCGGTATCACCAGCTTGCTCTTTTAACTCAATGAGCTGCTGTTTAAGTTGATTTTTTATCTTACTGTACTGCTGCTGGGGATAAATATTCGTCATTTCCTTAGGATCATTCGCTAAGTCATACATTTCCCAATAAGGCGGTGTTGCTGCGGGCATCGCACCATTCGCATCAAGTGGCAGTCCATAGAAAAACGCCAGTTTGTGGGTTTTGGTTCTAATCCCATAATGCGCTGGAATAGTATGATGGGCCATATGCAACCAATAGCGATAGTAAACGGCATCGCGCCCCTTAGCGTGTTCTGGGTCACTTAGCGCAGCTAGAAAACTCTGTCCCTGCATTGATGTTGGTGTTTTCACCCCAGCGAGCTCAAGCAACGTTGGTGCAATATCGATATTAGAGAACAACTCGTTGGTTGTTTTTCCGGCCGCAGCCCCTTTAGGAAAGCGAGCCAAAAACGGCATTTTAATTGATTCCTCGTAGATCCAACGCTTGTCATAGTAATCATGCTCGCCGAGCATCATGCCTTGGTCTGAGGTATAGATAACAATGGTATTGTCAGTCAAGCCATTGGCATCCAGATAATCCAATACTCGACCAACATTTTCATCTACCGCAACTATCGTTCGTAAATAATCTTTTAGGTATTTCTGGTACGCAGCGGACACCACGGTGTTCCAATCATAACTATCAAGCTGTAATTTACCCGTTGGCCAGCTATCACTTAGCATCCGCGTGACTAAACCACGCCCTTCCATTCTGCGAGAGACCGACGAGCCAAACTGTTGGCCTTTCTTGCCATCGATAATAACGGCATCCGTTGGCCCATGCTTACCACGATTATATAGGCTTGCTGGTTCTGGTATTTTTACATCGCTAAATAAATCTTGATGACGTTTAGCAGGCTGCCATAACCCATGCGGCGCCTTATGGTGAATCATCAACATAAAGGGCTTGTCTTGGTCGCGTTTATCGAGCCAATTCATGCTGATATCCGTGGTTACATCCGTCACATAGCCTGGATAAACTTCGCCGCCCTTACGGCCGTTTTGCCATTTTTTGCCAATCTCTTTAAATTTGGGCTCAAAGTATTTGCCTTGGTTGGGCAACACATTGTAATAATCAAAACCAGATGGCTCTGTTTTCAAGTGCCATTTTCCAACAATAGCCGTTTGATAACCCGCCGCTTTCAATTGCTTGGCAACATTATCCTTTTTTCTGTCAAACGTATCTGCCAGTGTTTTCACTCCGTTAGTGTGGCTATATTGACCGGTTAAAATTGCGGCGCGGCTTGGCGTACAAATCGAGTTGTTGGCATACATGCCATTAAAGCGCACACCTTGGCTGGCCAAGCGGTCGATATTCGGCGTTTTAAATACGCTTGATAATCGTCCTTCATAGCTAGATATCGCATTGGTGGCGTGATCATCTGACATTATAAATACAATGTTAGGTTGCTTTGCCATCACATCAATAGAAATGAGCGTACTGCAGAACATTGATGTAATAGCGGAAAATTTAAGGCTGCTTGCAAGTGTCTGCTTTATTTTTAATTTAATTTTCATTGATTTAATCCCAGGTCAGCTTTAAGAACGCGTCATAACTTGCTTCAGGTTCGTTATTGTCAAGGGGATCGCCCACGACAACTTTCCAGTCTTCGAGTTGAGCCATCATGGTTTGGATTCGAGCAGCATGTTCAGTCATGTGACTTAAATCATGCATTTCCAATGGATCAGACTTCATATTAAATAACTGAGTGCGCTTAATCATTGGGTAATAAATAAGCTTATATTCCTGGCTACGTATCATCCGTTGAAAATGGCGATAAGCACCATAAATCGTGTCATAGGCGACGTCTTTCTCACCACGAATTAGCGGCGCGACACTCGGTGCCTGAACACTTTTGGGAATCGTTAATCCGGCCATTTCAACGGCGGTAGGATAGACACTATTTAGGTAAAACATCCCCGGCGCCGAGGCCCCTGCCGGAACGGTTGGTCCCTTAACAATAAATGGGGCACGCACACTATGATCATATTGGTTTTGTTTGCCCATCAGTCCATGACGTCCCATTGCCAAGCCATGATCTGCAGTGAAAATAATTAAGGTGTTTTCCGCCTGACCTGAGGCGTTAAGTTGCGCAAGTATGCGACCGATTTGCGTGTCGGTATGTTCAATCATCGCGTAATACTTACCAATCTTATCTTTTATCTCATTGGTGCCGCGAGGAAAGCCAGCCAGCACCTCATCACGCAAGTAGTAATCGCCTTGATCAAATGGATGATAGCGCTTGAAGTTCTCAGGCAATTTAACTTTATCAATGGGATGACGCGCTAAATACTCATCAGGGGCATGGAGCGGATCATGTGGCGCAAGAAAACCGACATACATCATAAATGGCTTGTCATTTGCCTTACGTTTAGCCAAGAAGTCCACTGCGGCATCAGCAATAACTTCGGTTGAGTGTTTACCGCCCTTGTAGTGGGTAAAGGCTGCATCGCCTGTTTTGCTTGAGTCAAAATCTGTAAAGTTGGCATCCCAATGGCCCCCCTTTTCATGGCGTGACATGCCGTTCTGATGAATCGCTTTGCCATGAGTGAAGCTACGGCGCCAAACATTCATCGACAAATGCCATTTACCAGTTTGGAAAGTATCGTACCCTGACTTTTTAAAGGTTTCACCAAAACTCTGATGAGTAGCCTTAAACGTTGGGTCATTTACCCCTCGCGCATCTAAACCAGTATTATAAAGATGGCGGCCGGTATTAATCATTTGACGACTCGGTAAACAAACAGCGCCAGACCATGCCCCCTGATTAAACACATGAGTAAACTGCATGCCTTGTTGCGCGAGGCTATCGATATTGGGCGTGCTGATATTTTTGTTACCAAAAGCAGAAACCGTATCAGGTGCCTGGTCATCGGTTAAAATAAATAACACATTCAAAGGCTGTTTAGCCGCTAGGGATTCATTATTACAACCACTAACCACAGCCAAGGTTATTGCTGACAATATAACGCTAAAAACTACTTTAACAATTTGGTGGCTATTTCCAGTGTTAGATAACTTGATTAATTTCAACATTGTTCAAAGTACCATTGAGTTTAGTTTACAATCTAGATAACTCGTTTTTCCCCTATAAAGAACAGAAAAGAAAAACTAAATTATTTTATTTTTATTGTTTCTCCAATGAATCTAAACCAAAAAGTGTCCTTTGTAAAGAATAAACAACCAGCTCTTAGGTGAGTTGTGTAACAGGAGAATAACAATATTGGGATCTACGGCTTTCGCTTGTATCTGTGAAATACAATAAAAACAACAGAGAAAGGCGTAACTAACTGTTTATTAGGATAAAGGCTTATCTTCAATGACTAATTCTGACAACAATTAATTTTTGTAACGTTATTAACAACTCACTCCAGCACACTGCCCTTTGTAAATAAATGTAAAAAAATTGATAATTAATTCTCACTCCTTAAATTAAGCGAAACAGCCCGCCACATCGGACACCACAAGTAATTACAGCTAACCAAACCACAGAACAGAAACAATTTACTTACAATTGCCACATGACTTTTCTTTACAAAGAACACACGGTAATTTACATTGACTGACATAGTAAAAATGAATATTGACCAATAAAGGGAAGAAGCAAGATGAATAAAAAATATTATAAATCATTAGTGGCTAGTGCTATTTTAGCTAGTTTCACCCAAGTCGCAGTAGCTGATACCATTGGACCACTGGCAGCAGTTCAGGATACCTGGACCGATGGCAGCAACGCGGGTACAGGTAATGTTAAAGAGCCTTCAAATGTATTACGCATCGACACAGGTAAAAATAGAGCCTTCATCGAGTTTACGGTAAGCGGAATACCTGATGGCCATACTGTCGAAACTGCTATTTTAACCCTGACCGCTAATGCTATAAAAGCTGGCACCTATAGCATTCCAAATACCATTCCCGATACCTTCATTGCCCCCATAGTTGGCGTTAGCTGGGACGAAACAACATTAACAGACTTGAATGATGACGCTTTACTCGCCGCGGTGGGTCCGACAATTGCTAGTGCAACGGATATTCCCGTTGGCACTACGGTTGATTTTAATATCACCGACGGCATTACTGGTAATGGAACATATACCTTCTTAATAAATATGGTTAATGCGGATGCCAGAGCTGTTAAATACGACAGTTCCACCCCTTCAGTTGCTGAGAACGCTCCCAAATTAACCATCACCACAATCGCGCCAGTATCAACAGACACCTCAGCACCAGTATTTGCTGAGACAATAGACCCAATTGAGATAAACGCTACAGGTACTACAACTGATATTAGCGGTTTAATTAATATCATGGCAAACGATGATACAGACGGCGATATTGCAGCAACGATTGTTGGCAGTAGTAATCTCACATCCGGCGCCCATACTGTAACATTGCAAGCAACAGATGCCGCTAACAACACGGCTAACAAAAATATTGCGGTCAATATTAAGCCATTATTAGAATTATCATCCGATCAGTCTGTATTTGTTGGCGAAAGCGGCGATATTACGGTGAGCTTATCTGGCCCAGCGGCAGCGTATCCTGTCACACTTGACTATTCACTAGCTGGTGATGGTGTAGTAGATAGCACTGATACATTGCGCTTCGATGATGCCACTGCACAAACCATCAATGTCACCGTGCCTGCTAATGCGACCGGTGGACAAACAGGAGTATTAACACTTAGCCAAGCAGTTAATGCACAACTGCCTTTAATTAACAGCAGCACCATTACGGCAGTGGCCGGAAATGCCGCCCCGACGATCACATTATCGCTTGAGCAAAATGGTACTCCTGTCGCTACAATCACTTCAGAAAATGAAGAGGTTATCTACTACATTGATGCGACGGCAGGTGTTGTCACAGTTACAGCGACTATTGATGATGCTAACGCTGAAGACACTCATAGCATTTCTTGGCAAGGTACAACTGAAGCTCTGACAAGCCAAGGCACCAGTTTTGATTTTTCACCAGAGCAATTATCCGGTCACTATGATTTAGCAATTAGCGTAACTGAAGAAAACACGGATGAATTATTTAACACCGCACTCAATACTCAAATCAAAGTCATTACGACAAGCTTGCCTGAGCTAGCTGCTGATGTTGATAGCGACGGTGATGGTGAGTCTGATATAAAAGAGGGTTATAAAGATTCTGATGGTGACGGTATCCTCGATTATCTTGATACAAATAGTGACACCACAGCGTTACCTTTAGCGGAGACTGATAAACCATTAATGACAGAAACGGATCTTAGCTTGTCACTTGGTCTTACGAGCATCCAAGCGCTAGGTGTTGATGCCGACTCAGCAGTAATCTCTCAAAACGATTTGGAGAGCACATCGCAACTTGATAACACGACTGATACCGGCTATTTCGTCGTCGATGGCGCCAGTATTATCAACTTTACCGTTAGTGGCATGGCTGATGGTGCAGCGGCATCTGTTGTTTACCCGCTACCTGACGGCGTAGTGCTCAGCGATAAAACGCAATACCGTAAATATACGCCTGCAGCGGGCTGGACAGAGTTTGTTAGCGGTGAAGGTAATCAGATAGCATCGGCTGATGCAGATGAACTTGGTAATTGTCCAGCGGTAAAATCTGACAGCTATATCGAAGGGTTACACGCTGGTAAAAATTGTATTCAACTAACCATTGTCGATGGTGGTGATTATGATGCCGACGGCGTTGCCAATGGTTCTATCGAAGATCCCGGCGTACTGGCTGAAAGCAATGTAGCACCTCTTTGGAGTACTAACGCCATTGCATTGCCTGATGCAAATATTAACCAACATAGCAGTGCGACGGTAACCGCTGATTTGAGCTCATATGCTAGTGATGCTGATGGAGATACACTAACCTTTACCAAAAACAGTGGTCCCGCTTGGCTAACTATTGATGGGGCTGGCGCATTATCGGCTAACCTATCAGGAGTCGATACTGGTGATTACCCGACAAGCGTTAGTGTTACAGATACTAAAGGCCAATCAGCCCAAACAACGGTGAATTTGTCAGTTACCCTAAACAAAGCACCACAACTGAGTATTGCAGACCTAGCGCCAGCGTCACAGAATGTTGCTTATTCAGCAAGCATTGCGTCGCAAGTTACCGACGCAGAAGGCGATGAATACACAATTAATAAAATCAGTGGCCCATATTGGCTGGAAGTCAGTGCAACGGGTGAACTTTCTGGTACACCACTTCATGCAAATATTGGTGAGAACGTAATTGGCGTCGAATTGGTTGATGCCAAAGGGGCAAAAACAACAACAACCTTTAGTATCAATGTCGCTGAATCTGAGGTCAGAGCCAGCAAAGCTGGTGCATTATCTGGTGCGTTGCTGGCAATGCTTAGCTTAGCCTCACTTCGTAAAAGAAAGAAAAAGCAGTAAGCTAGATCATTAAATAATTGCCCGAAATGAGGCCGTAAAGGTCGAATAATTACGTTAAACGGTGGCTACTCATGTATATGCGTAGCCATTTTTATTATTAAAAGTGAGTGGCATCAACCTTAGCGCAATTCGCGTGTAACCTCACCCTTACGGGATACCAACAGTTAATCTAAACTTCCAGCAAGGATATTGGGGTATTTAGCCATCAGTTGTGCATGCCATGCAAGCTCTTGAGACCCTGATTCACTTCTAGGCCGTGGCAAATCAACGGCAACTTGATGGATGATAGTACTGGGGGAGTCACTGACAAAAAGAATTCGATCGGCCATATATATCGCTTCTTGTAAATCATGAGTGACCAAAATCATAGTTGTGCCTCGGTGGCGCCACAACTCGAGTAACAATAATCGTAGTCGAGAAGCTGTCGGGGCATCTAAGGAATTAAACGGTTCATCCAACAGCAGCAACTCTGGACTAATGGCAAACGATCGGGCAATACTCACTCGCCGCTGCATTCCGCCTGACAACTGGTGTGGAAAATAATCTCCTTTTCCAGCTAACCCTACTTGCTCAAGCAAACCATCTATTTGCTTATATTGCGGGGGGCTAAGAACTAATTGAACATTTTCATTAACGGTTAACCATGGCATTAATCTCGGTTGCTGAAATATGTAACCTATGTGTTGGTTGTTACTATGATGAACCGATTGATTGTTGCAGTTAATCGCTTGTCCTGAACTGTCTTCAAGGCCGCTTATCATATTTAACAAGGTAGTTTTACCACAGCCAGAGGGGCCAACAATGGCGACAAATTCACCAGGCGCAACCATAAATTCCATATCTTTGATTACCAGGGAATGACTATTGGCATAATACTTATCTTTGATTGCTACATTCAGTTCAATCAATGGCACGTCCTCGGGCAACAACACGATCGAGTGGCCTAAAGATTATCGCTTCGATCATTAAAATAACGGCGACAAAAACTAAGGTATAGGCCAGTATTCCAGGGATATCAAAAAATTGAAATAAGGTATTAAGCGCAAAACCGACGCCATCACTGCGCCCTAATAGTTCCACCACTAAAACGATTTTCCAGATTAATGACAGGCCTGAACGTGCTGACGCCATAATAAAAGGATATAGCTGCGGCAGAAAGACTTTAAAAAACACCTTCAGCGGCGACAATCTGTAAACTTTGGCAACCGCTAACAAATCTTGGTCAACGACGCGGGCTCCCTCTCTAATCATTACCACAACGGTAGGAATTTTATTGATAACCACCGCTGTAATAGCAGCCGCTTCGACTAAGCCAAACCAAATATAGCAAAGGATAATGGTGACTAGCGCCGGAACATTCAAGGCGATAATCAATAGCGAATCCGCAAGCTTGTTTACCCATCGATTTGTCCCCATGAAAATACCGATGACCACACCAAGTACCATCGCAATAATGAAGCTAAGTAAGACTCTTTTTAGGGTAACTGCGATATTGGTGATCATTTCCCCCTCATTAATATGAAAGAGAATGCTGTCAGCTACCTTGAGTAATGAGGGAAATTCAGGACTGGCAATTAGCCAAGCCGATAACTGCCAAAGTAAGCCGAGGATGCCAACTAGCGCAAAGCGTATCAATAGTTGGCTAAATAATGTGTTAGATAAGGTTTTGCTCACTCAATATTCTCTGTCAAGAGTGTTATTTTCAAATCTTCCTTTTGATAGAAAGTGCCTTGGTCGACTGAGGTGGCCTTTCCCACAATTTGTTTACCCCCCTGCTGAGCGAGTACCGCGAATATCTGTTGACTGGCGTTAATTTCTTTCTCGCCAAATTCTCGCAATAATCCGGCCCGATAATTGACTTTCAACGCGTTGAAAACGCCATCGTTTTCGGCTTTTGTCAGACTGCGGATTCGCTTCCATTCATCATCTGAGGAATACAATATTTGTTTGGCTTCAAGGGAAGCGCGTAAAAAACCTGATAGGCGTAGCGAATTTTCAGCGGCCCATTGTTGGTCAAACACCCAACCTAACAAGGGAAGCTGGCTCTCGACGCCTAACTCAGCCAGGATTTCTGGGACTGTCACCAGTAGTTGGAAACCAGCGGCTTTTAATCGCGCGCCATAATGCCAAAAGTTAATTGCCGCAGCCAAATCACCTCTTAGCATTAATTGATTTAACAGTGGTGGCGTGGCAAAGGTAGGAAGGCTTTGTTGCTTGATATCAAAACCATATTTTTTCTGGCTGTAGGCTTGCAGTAACAGCCAGTTTTTATCAACAGCGCCACCAGCAACTCCAATCTTTCTATCTTTAAGGGATAGAACCGACTTTATCGGTAATTGAGTCGACACATACAAGCCCCCCGTTGCTCTGGAGGTAGGAAACAAGGTGTAGTTTTTATCATTAAAACGTTGGCGATTAACCCATAGCCAATCACTTAAGATGACATCAACCGCTTTGCTTTGTAGTGCCACGGCAGACGCATTCTTGCTGCCTAACGGAAGTATGGTTAAATCAAACTGATATTTCTTGTCCAGTTGATGGTGCTTAATAACATCAATTTCCCAGTTGGCAGTACCAAACTTTAATACCCCAACCTTGATTTCTGGTAACGCATGAACGCTAAAAGCACAGCAAACCATTGCCAATAACATCGTTAAATTCTTAACCATCTTGTGCATATCACTAGCTGCCTTTTTTGAGGTTAAACCTGCTTTCGTCATCTGTATTCTTTTAAATCATCACTGTAATAATGTTAGTAGCTTAAAATGTCGCGCTAATCCCAACGTGCAATGCTCTGGGCTGACCACCAAAAAAGCGATACGAGCCAAAGGCGAAATCCGCACGACTGGCATATTTTTCATCAGTAAGGTTTTCAACCCGCGCGAATAAATTAACATCCTGATTCAACTGCATTGAGCCTCGAAGCTGTAGTAAGTCATGTCCATCGTATTGATGTTCATTTGACGGGTCTAAATAATATTTGCCCATTTGAAGCCACTCTAGTTCAAGTTTAGTATCTTTATTCGGTAGCCAGCTAAACCTTACATTGCCTTGTTGCTTTGGCGCTGTATCAATGTCGTTACCTTTTACAACACCACTATTCTCGCGATCAAATTCATATTGGTGGCGACCATGACTGTAGTTAATCGCAAGATTAAATTGCTCGCTAAACGCATAAGTTAAGCCCAGTTCGACCCCTCGATGCGAGGTTTCACCATCGGTAACATTAAGGCCTCTGGCATCGCGGAAAAAGAAGTTTTCTTTTTCCATGAAGAAGAGCACGATTTCATAATTTAGCTTATCGCTAACGCCTCGTAGACCGAGTTCCGAACTATCGATTTTCTCAGACGATATCTCCCCCACTTGTTGGTGTTGTTGTATACGATACAAGTCGGTGGTTTGTGGTGCTCTAAAGCCTTGTGACCACGCACCAAAGAGGCTAGCTTCAGGGGCTAAACGATAGTTAAAACCTAGTTTCGTGCTGGTGTTGTCAAAACGCTCATCGCTATCACTCGGACGCTGATAAAGACAAGCAACGGGCTCGTCATTATTATTTACACAACTGCTGCCATCTGCTTTAGTTGTCCCGTCGGCAAGTAAGTTATCATATTGATAATCGGTGGCATCAAATCGCACACTGGCGGTGAGGTTTAATCGATCATTGACTCGATAATCAGCTTGAACATAAGGAGCAATTAAGCTTGCGTCGACTTCGTAGTCGTAATGTAACCCTTGCTGGCGCGCTTTGCCAAAGCCAAAACTATCGGCTTTTTGCTGAGTTTGTGTGAGTTCACCTTGGGTAAATTCGAGATCTAGCCCCAAGACTAAACTGAGCTGTGGATCAATCTGCCAATGATAGTTATTTACCAGGCCAATACTGTAATGGCTATTTTCTTCGATAGCGCGTGAAGGTAAATAGTGCTGGCGAAACTCCATCTGGTTAACCCTAAAATAAGGCGTCACGCTCAACTGAGTATCGTCACTGAGATCTCTCTGCCATTGGGTAGCAATTCGCAAGGATGACCACTTACGATAGGCGTCTGTATCGCAGTTTTTCTCCATGGCGTTGCGGTCTTTGTATAACACCTCACTGGCATAATCTGATTGAAAGCAGCCATCACCATTATCACCAGACTTGATAAATCCTGCCGTGTCTTGATCGAGTACAAAACCTGAGACCAGGGTTTTGAATTGAGCATTGCCCTGAGCATAATCATGACGTAGGCCAATTTTTAATAAGTTAAAACCACTGTCATCACGGTAACCACCATCATTAATGGCCTGCATAGTTGCACTGATACCATGCTCCCCTTTGTCTCGCCCGACACTGCCTTGTAACTGATAGCGTTCGTTAGGGCCCATCAGTAACGCTAACTCACCCTCATCACTGGGCGCTTTACTCAATACATTAATAACACCATGCACAGCATTCGAACCATAAACTGCGCTGGCCGGGCCGCGAATAATTTCAACCTCTCCTGCCTGTGCAATATTAAGCTCTGATAAACCATTATTATTGGCAAACCCAGCGGCTCTGGTGGCAATACCATCTTCCAAAAACAGGTAAGCGCCAGCAGCACCTGGGCCAGTCAATACTGGTGAGCGTAGTGAGGGTAGCGACTCCATACCATTGTTCGTTTGAACATGAACGCCAGTCGCTCTGTTGAGAATGTCGCTAGGATGAACAGCGCCAACCAGTGCGATGTCGGCACTGGAAATACGGTCAATATTACCGGAAAGCGTAAGTAAGTCTGATTGTTGGCGACTGCCCGTAACGACGATGTTTTCTTGTGCTTTCGCTTTTTCTGGTGGCGCTTGTTTAACGGCAGCATCTGTAGCGGCTAACGCCGTAAAACTTGCTAAGGGCAACATAGCAAACGAAGTAAAAATTGACAAATACGACCTAAACATGGGGAGCTCACGTTAAAAGTTAAACAAATAGTTACTTATCGATGCTAACTTGAGTCGCCTCCAATCACCCTCGTTCTTTAGTATGAAACTTATCGTATTTTGTAATATAAACACCGAATTAACTGCGATTAATGTGCACTTAAGGATACATTTTGTTAGGCATTTTTAGCCGATATTCTTATTCCATCCAAATCGAAACAATTGCTCAATCCGTTAGTATTTTTACGATCGTTTGGTAATCTGACGCATAGTCTGTATAATTCCCCACAAAAAGTAATGATATATAGGCGTACAATTAGTAATGACTAAAGATATTAAGGCGATTCTAAGCGCTACCACTGAGTCACAAAACAAAGGCATAAGTTCGTTTACTGAGGAGCACGATAAAAAGCTCAATGAACTCATTAAAGCGCAAGAAGAATTACGTAACTATAGACAGAAACTTAAAAAGCCTACTGCTTAAGAGAGGAATTCATCATATCACTGCGATAATGGTTTGGATAATTGCGAATTAGCCTGGATATAATCCCAGCCAAATTGTAGTCAACCTACCTTTATTAATATTGCCGTATTGTAGGCTGCCCTCTCCGAGGCCAAAAGTCGCTTACCGACACAAACGAGACGCTGATGAATAGACATAAATGCGATAGTCTCTTGTTAGGTGAAAAACTCCATTAGTTCATTTACGATCCCTGATGGGTCTTTAAAAGCAGCATAGCGCCCCCACCTATTTTCATTAGGTGATTTATGTACAAAAACAACACCTTTTGATTTTAACTCGTTAATTTTTTCATCCAAATTACTTACAGTAAGCACCAATGATGAGTTTGAATTATATCCGTGCTCATAGTATGTTGCTTCCATTGTTCCTTGAAACATTATTACTTCATGCTCACCAGCTTTCAGCTTTATGCAATCAGCATGCTCTTCAACTAAGTTTAGGCCTAAAGTTTTTGTATAAAACTGAAGTGACTCTTTAAGATTATTAACAACTAATAAAGTTAATGGATTTTTCATGCGTGACATCCTTTTGCACCTAACACGTTATTAATGTGACCTTGCAAGCTATCCTACCTTACAAGGTAGCGATAAACTAGTGACCAAACTCGCTCACAATATACTTATACTCGTGATAGTTACAATGTCCGCTTTTGGCCGTTAGCTGCCCTCTATTAGTAGTTAATTCGAACAGCAACCCAAGGGTCGATAACCGACACAATGCCGCCGCGGGATCAAACAAGAACGACTTACTCAAAAGTATTCACGTTCTCACCCTGGCTACTGACTCCTTAATATTTCAGTGGCTGGAGCCAGGGCCAACCAGCATAAAATACTGATAATTCATTGCGTTATAAATATGTTGTTACACAAAAAACGTTTTTTGCGGAAGAGTTGTGGCACAGTAACAATATTGGCTGGCGAAATTTAGTCATGATTTGGATTTTTTGTTAAGGATAGATGTTAAAAATGCAATCACGTTTTCACTATATCGATAACCTTCGTAGCCTAGCGTTATTATTGGGAGTTGTCTTTCATGCATCCCTTGCTTATGGCCCTTACTTTCACAATATCTGGTTTACATCCGATCCCACCAAACATGTCGTATTTGACTATATTGCTATGTGGTCACATTTATTTAGAATGCCACTGTTTTTTGTGATTGCGGGATTTTGCGCTGCGTTACTGATAGCGAAACAAGAAGGCAATGGCTTCATTAAAAACCGTTTAAAGAGAGTGTTACTGCCGTTTGTGATATTTTTTCCGGTGACTGTTTTACTCATTTTTCACGCGATGAGTTGGGGAGCAACTATTGCAGACCCTTTGCCGCCATTATTTAGTGTCTTTAAAGAAGTCAAAGAGCCCGTAATATCGACAATGCATCTGTGGTTTTTATGGAATTTAATCCAGTTCTGCACGATACTTTGGCTTCTTACTAAGTGGCAGAACGCATACCGTTATCTACTCGCAGTTGTTGTGAAGCCTGTCTTTATATGTATTTTTCTTCCTACGGTTATTACGATTTCTATGTTTAATCAAATGGTGCCGTTTCCTGCACCTGATAAACTCTACCCGCAAATATGGTCTTATGGGTTATACGGAACGTTATTTTTGGTTGGCGCCGGCTTTTATCATTACCATGAACGATTGGCAGCGTATGTAAAACAGTTTTACACGGTGTTTTTAATCGCATGCGTATCGTTAGTTGCTTATTTTTATGTGCTACCAGCGCCCTTATCGCTCACGCAAGTCATTGATGCGGCTAATGCCGGCGGAGAGATCATTGTTGATAATGAGCTGTTAACCGTTCTTATCCAGTCCATTGCAATTATCAGTTGGTCAGCACTTGCCTTGTTAGCTGGTTATAAATGGCTTAATACACACATTACAACAAGCCGATACTTTTCTGATGCGTCTTATTGGGTCTATCTTATCCATGTTCCAGTGTTAATGTACATCCAATTACCATTGATTAATTTTGATTTACCCGCGTTTTTAAAGCTGTGTATTGCGGTGTTTGGTACTATGTTATTGGGTTTGGTAAGTTATCACTTCCTTGTGAGAAATACCCCAATTGGTCAGTTACTGAATGCTAAAAAATCCAACGCGAGGCTGGACGCTTCGAGTCAAACTGATAGCCCTGAGGCTATAGAGAAACCATAAGAAAGGTTAGAGCGGTGGACGAAATAATAAGCCGCTTATCGT
The DNA here is from genome assembly GCA_937139475.1 of uncultured Gammaproteobacteria bacterium. Taxonomy (GTDB): domain Bacteria; phylum Pseudomonadota; class Gammaproteobacteria; order Enterobacterales; family Psychrobiaceae; genus Psychrobium. The sequence goes on from CAKZQF010000098.1 coordinate 31,313, forward strand.
GGCGATATCGATACAAAATCTAATTCAAATCAATGTTACAGGTTAAATGTATTATGTCCGCTTTATGGCAAAAGTGAGCATTAGGAAAAAGCATGCCAATGGCCGTTAAGTGCCCCTTGGGAATAATGCCAAACTGGGCGCTGAACAGACAGAGGCCAAGGGCCGCTAACCGACACAATTCAGAGCCTGCTAAACCAGATATCAGGATTTCTATAGAATAACTGTTAAATATTACTAGCCCGTGCATTTGCCCTTTCTAAGCTGAGTTTTGCGTTAAAAACAGTCAAACAACCTCAATTGATTGACCAGCTAAGATTGTAATGGTATTGATTAAGTATTAATGGAGTAATACATATAGTAATAATCAATGGGAACTTCAACGAAATATAAGCGGCTATTCATTCAACACCAAAAGGAGTCTGGTTTTTTGTTTTTTGGCAGTAAAAAACCGCTTTACGCCATTCTTGTAATTACATACCTAATCTTTACTATCTTTGCCGCTAAAAACTACTATTTAGGCCATAAAGCATTAGCAATTTCATTACTTTTATTTGTTGTTCTCGCGAGCATAGATACTTTTGCTATTGGCAAAGGAAAAGCATTGCCGATAAACCTAAATATAGTGGTCTCCGCATTGGTCCTTTCTTTGTATCTATCGCTCTACTACTTAGGTGTAGGCATTATTTATTGGATATATCCAATATCTATTGCATTGATATATCTGCTTTCCTTAAGAGCCGCACTCCTATTTAATTTGGCCCTTTTCGTTATAGGTTGCGGATTTAGCATTTCGAATATGGATGCATTCTCTGCTTTTAGAGTTAGTTTATCCTTACTGATAACTATATTAATGAGCTCCCTAATTGAAATTCATATTAACATGCTCCATCAAAACCTTGCCGATGAATCAGTTCGGGATCCAATGACAGGAGCACTTAATAGACGACAATTATCCACATACCTTGACGCTAGCCTAGCTAACAAAAAACGAAATCATGTAAATTCTGCAATTTTGATGTTTGATATTGACCATTTTAAGCAGATAAATGACAACTTTGGACATGATGTTGGCGATAAAGTTATAAAAGAGATTGTTGCAATAATAGATCAGAATAGTCGCGAAGTAGACATGCTATTTAGGGTTGGTGGGGAAGAATTTATCTTGCTGATGAATGATATTGAAATATTAGATGCGCATAATTTTGCGGAAAAATTACGAAAAATTATAGAGGCATCTCGCATAATTGAAAATCATCCAATTACAGTGAGTGTCGGCATCAGTAAGCCATTTCAAAATTTGTCAAGTAACACTTGGATGAAGAACGCAGATATTGCACTTTACGAAGCCAAAACTTCGGGGCGAAATCAAGTACGAATTCATGCCTCAAACGATAGTTAGTAATTCAGCTGAGCTGCGGGTTAGCAGATTTAAACAACCTTTATCCAAGGCTAAAGGTTGAAAATCCATCTCAAAAATTCATGCCTTTTGGGAGTAGTGTTTTCAGTGGGCAAAAGCGAAGAGGCAATTTACTACCAGCGTCACAAGTTGGCCGTAGCTTGCCCTTTCAGTTATTGGCGTCCAGAGGGCAGTTAACGGCACCAAACGGTCACTGAGAGCTTACTGATCTTCCCCCCGAAATCGAAGACATCGTTATTCGCAATACTAAATTTGTAAACGCTGCCTCTCACTCCGCGGCCAATCGAGGCTATTCTTTATATCTAGAGTTAATCTGATTTATAGCCTAAGTGGTCTTAATGACATCCAAACTCATCAAGCCTTTTTCTTGTTGTCAAACCACTGCTCTAAATAATCAATGCATTGCACTAGTTTTGCTGGAACATGATACCGTACTGGATATAAAGCATATAAGGTTAGCATTGGCTTTTTTGCATCAGCTAATACCTCAACTACTTGACCGCTATCTATCGCCTGCTGACAAACAAAATCAGGGATAAAACCAAGTCCTAATCCTTGTTTTATCGATTCCATCATAAACATGGTGTTATTAACTCGCAAATTCCCTTTTACTGTCACACCATCTTCAATCGGCCAGACGTTTTTACCTTGAAAGTAACTATAAACAAAGCAATTGTGCTCTCTAAGGTCTTTTGGCAAAGAAATGGCGGGGTGTTGTGCAAGGTACTCTGGGGATGCACAAACTTTATAAGTAAATAGGGTCAGCGGTCTGCCGACATAATTTGAATCTATTGGTTTGCTTGACGCTCGAAAACCTAAATCAAAACCCTGTTCAACCAAATCAATACTTTCATCGCCTAAGTGAATATCCAGCTCAATCTCTGGGTTCGCTTGCATAAAGTCGGCAAACAAATACGACAAGTCTGTAATACCAAGCGCCATCGGCGCATTGATCTTAAGTTTACCACGAAGGTTCTGTTGTAAATCTTGGACAAAATTCTCGGCGTCATCCAGTTTTGATAATATCTCTCGCGCTCGCTGTAAATATCCTTCACCAACATGGGTCAGTTGTACGTTACGGGTAGAGCGATGTAATAAACGCGCACCTAAATCAGTTTCAAGCCTACCTATCTCTTTACTAATCATGGATTTTGATGAGTTAACTTGCTCTGCCACGCGGGTAAAGCTTCCTAAATCGGCTAAGCGTACAAAGAGTTGAATTGCACGTAGCTTATCCATTCGTTAGTCCTCTTAACCTCACTCCTACTCTCGTCATTCTCTACTCCATTGATTCGTGCCAGCACTACTGTTTCCATAATGAGAACAGTATATACACATTACACGTATATATATAAACAAAATATGAGATTAATATGCCTTCATTGCATTGAGGCAGCCATTGACTACCGAACATGTGAATTAACAAATTAAACGAATTTTATCTATTAGGGGAATATCATGTACACTCTTTATTATTCACAAGGCGCATGTTCAGTAGCAACTCAAGTTGTCTTACGTGAGTTAGGTCAAGACGTAAAAATTATTGATGCACAAAAAACTGACGGTTTTAAAGCAGTCAACGCTGTCGGTGCTGTACCAGTATTGATTGACGGTGACAAAACCTTGACCGAAGGTGCTGCAATTATGCTTCATATTCTGAACAAGCATGATAACCCCCTTTTCCCTAAAAATGACCGCCAGCAGGCAACTCAAGACATTATGTTTGCTAATGCCACTATGCATCCCGCTTACGGCAGATTATTTTTCCTAACACAAAACATCAGTGATGAAAAAGTAAAGCAAGAGACATTAAACGCAGCCGCCGAAAGTATCAATCAACTATGGCAAGTTGTTGAGAAAAGACTCGCCAGTGCGAGCTTCTTAGGTGGTGATAGTCCTTCCGCCGCAGATATTATGCTTGCTGTTTATTCTCGATGGGGCGCTTACTTCTCGGTAGACATTGTTATTGGTGACAAAACGACAAAAATGCTAAATGCCGTGCAAGCTATGCCTAATTTTATCAAGACAGACGAAGCAGAACAGGTCGCATCAGCTAAGTAAAACTCAGGACAATAAAACCTAGCAGAAAAAATTTAAGCGCAAATGACGCTTACGTTTCCTCAAGTAATTTTTGGAGTATAAATATGAACAATGCTCAAAGGGTCTTAAATGATGCAACCAGTGACTTTGTTGCGATCACAACTATTTTACACAACTATTTTGACGGCCTTCATCATGGCGATGTAGCCAAACTAAAATCTATATTTCATCCTGATGCCTGGCTGAAAGCTCCGGGAGTGCGACGCTCACTAACACAGTGGCTAAACGATGTTGAGAGTAGACCTGTACCGGCGGAACTAAACAAGCCATTTGACTTTAAAGTATTAGCCATTGATGTGGTACAAGACCAAGCGATGGCGAAAATCTACTGCCCCTTGTTTAACTTTAACTATATTGATTTTCTCGGCCTGCTAAAAGAAGAAGGTCAGTGGCGGATAGTCACAAAAATGTATACCGATACCAAGAAACAATAGCAATGATGGTATTAACAACGAAAAAATTAAAGATAGAAATGGTACACGACATCGTTTGTTCCTGGTGCCCTATAGGTTACAACAATATCAAAGCCGCGATTGATAATTTAGATATCGATGTCGATTTTCATTTCCTGCCCTGGGAATTAAATCCCAATATGGCTGATGCTGGTGAATCTATAGCCAGTTATTTCAGCCGTCAGATGGGTTGGAATGAGGATAAATTAATTGAGTATCAAAAGTCGTTAGTTGCAACTGCCGCCAAAGCTGGTGTCAGTATAGATTTTTCAAAAAGAACAGGTTACTACCATACCCGAAATGCGCACCTGTTGATGCATTGGGCTGAGCAGTTTGACAAACAAAATGAACTTAATGAACGCTTGATTAAAGCCTATTTTTCAGAGGGGTCGGATATTAGTAACTTAACCGTACTATTAAATATTGCAGAAAAATTAGGCCTTGATAGACAAGCAACCAAAGCTGCACTTAGCTCAAGACATTTAAGTCAAGAATTAGACAAAAAAGTTTCACGCATTAAAACACTTAACATTAGCAGCATTCCTGCGTTTATTGTTAATAAAAACATTCTGCTTTCTGGCTCAAACTCAGTGCAGTACTTTGAAAATACTTTGTTAGAAATCATCAATGAATCTATATCGAAACAAATACCTATCGAAGGAAACTCGAAATACCCCCAACTCACTTAAAGCTATGTTACTTAGAAAATAAAAAGGAAAAACGATGCCATATATTAATGTAAAAATTACCGATGAAGACGTAACCAATGAACAAAAACAGGCCATTATCAAAGGCTGTACTGAGTTAATGGTTGAGGTCTTAAATAAAAAACCGGCAACGACTTTTGTTGTCATCGATGAAATTAGCACTGACAACTGGGGTATTGGTTTTAAACAGGTGACTGAGCTACGTAAACAAGCTTTAACTATAGAAAGTGAATAATCAGTAAAGCTAATTAACAAAATGAGATAGCGGCAAAATGAATACATTCCAACAGCATATCTTTTATGCACTTTTGATGTTTATTGCGGGGATCGGGATACCTATCATGGCCGCATTAAATGGCAATTTGGGTAGCAAGCTTAACAGCCCTGCGCTAGCAACAACTATATTATTTTTGGTCGGCAGTGTCGCTTCGATTGCATACTTGTTTTTATCAGGTGGAATACCCAAATTTCCCATTAAAGAATCCATACCTATAATTTCTTACCTGGGAGGACTATTCGTAATATTTTATATCCTTAGTATGACTTGGGCAGCGCCAAAATTCGGTGTAGGTAACGCTATCGCTATGGTTTTATTGGGACAGATAATATCTATCGCGGTTATCGATCACTATGGTCTATTGGGTGCGCTAAAACATACTATTTCCATTCAACGTTTAGCTGGATTGGCATTTATGATACTAGGTGTATACCTGACAGTTCGTCGCTTTTAAAGGAAAGCAAGATATAACTATTGTCGATTAATTACATCTAGCAGTAAAAAATGACAACCTAATAATGCATCCTTCTTCGCCGCTTTGTCTTTGCTTTAAATCCGAGAATTCATTAGAAACTATAAAATTTTCCGGTCCTAATTTCACATCATTAATTCCCATTGAGGATTGACAATAAGACATTAAATAAGCGAAGCGAAATTGAAGTTTGGACCAAAAATTGTCTAAGAGCAGTAACGAATCAACGGACAATGAGATTGAAGTGGAAGCTAGCTAACGTTAGTAAAAGATAACTACTAAAGCAACTCCTACAGATATAATGGCTCTAAATCACTACTGGGCATATTCTTTAAATAGAAAAGGTTAATGATTCAATTGATTAATTAACCTTTCAAAATGATTGAGTGCCTCCCAATGGCCGTTAAGCGTCCTCTGTTAGGGAGGGGTTCGAACAGCAAACCAAAAGTCACTAATCGACACAATACAGACACAGGCGAGCTTTTTTATATTTTCTTCGCTACCACTTCTACTTTGTAAAGTTGGACATTTTCTGCGCCAACTTCAATGGTCGCTTTCAAGTTAAGTTTTGTCTCTAATCTTGGTTCTTGAAACTTGGTATATAAACCATCTTCGAATTTATACATTGTTGATGTTAAGGTGACGACATCTCCATTTAATGTCGGAGTTACACTAAATTTAAGTATTTTCTCAGCTACAACAGTATGAACTTTATCTGTTTCAGCTTGAATGACCTGAGACTTTACCAGCTTATTGTTTAAATAGAGGTTGAGATCTAATGCAAGCTTATCGATTGCTGAAGCTGAAAATGCAGCCATAGATAATAGTAAAATTCCTAATTTTTTCATTTGATTTTCCTTAAAAAACGTATCATTTGTATGTACAACATTTTCAGCATTGAGTACACTTTGTTATCAATTACCATTTAACTGATTGAAATCAAACTAACTAATAGCACCTGCATAGTCAACATGCATATTCTTTTAATATCGCGAAGCTATTCAGGCAAGAGCTAAACCAAACTATTTATGATTCCATCTACCACTTCAATGTCCGTTCAGGCGGTTAAGTGCACTGTGATTGTCGGCGTATCAGCTGCTAACAAGACTGATTAGCTTCAATATAGTTGCTTCATAGTGGTCTAGGGAGC
>CAKZQF010000099.1 GCA_937139475.1 uncultured Gammaproteobacteria bacterium
TATGGCGCAGGAGAGGTCAAAGTCAGCGCCAATGATGATGACAATAAGTTAACGATTGCGATCGAAGATAATGGCATCGGCATTGAAGAGAGTGAACGAGAAAAAATTACCCAGCGCGGCGCGAGACTTGATACGCAGGAGCATGGTCAAGGCATAGGAATGGCTGTTATTGTTGACATAATTAAGAGCTACCATGGTACTTTCGAGATTGGCGACTCGAGCCTGTTAGGTGCCAAATTCACGCTCACGTTTACCAAGCACCATTATTAATATCACACTAATCTGCTGTTTATGAGCTACATTTGTAGTAATTTTGCACAAATTCAATTAATTTAGACTAGAGCCTCTACAGAAACAACATCTGTATTCAAATTTAAGGTTAGGTGATAAGACCAGTATTTTGCTGCCATCTGCTGCTAAATGATTATAATGTGTCGTGATAAGGTTATCTTTACAACTTGCCTATCAAAATGAAGAACGATACACTGCTTTTTCACCTTAATTAGCAAGATTAAAGATATACTCAGAGGATATCTGCAAGATGAGCGAAAATAAACACATCTTATTGGTAAATGGTCCAAACTTAAATATGCTTGGACGTCGTGAACCGGGACACTACGGCTCACAAACTTTAGCACAAATCGTTGAAAACCTAACTGATCAGGCAACAACAATGGGGCTTACCCTTTCTCATATTCAATCAAATGCCGAACATGAGTTAATTGATGCTATACACCAAACTGATGCTAACTTTATTTTGATTAACCCAGCTGCATTCACTCACACGAGTGTTGCACTACGTGATGCTATTTTGTCAGTTAATATTCCATTTATTGAAGTTCATTTATCTAATGTTCATAAGCGCGAAGCATTTCGTCACCATTCCTACTTTTCGGATGTAGCTGTTGGTGTGATTTGCGGCTTAGGCCCTGCCGGTTATGAATACGCATTACAAGCCGCTGCGACACACTTGTCTCAGCCCTAAACCTTGAAAAGAGAAAAACCATGGATATTCGTAAAATAAAGAAACTAATTGAGCTAGTAGAAGAATCAGGTATCTCTGAGTTAGAGATTGCTGAAGGTGAAGAGTCAGTTCGCATCAGCCGTGCTACAACCGCAGCACCAGTTGCCGTTGCCGCTCCTGCACCGGTTGCAGCAGTAGCAGCGCCAGTTGCAGCACCTGTTGCCGATGCAGCTCCTGCTGTTGTTGCAGGCCATCAAGTGACATCACCAATGGTTGGTACTTTCTACCGCGCAGCTTCACCAGAAGCTAAGCCATTTGTTGAAGTTGGCAGTAAAGTAAATGTTGGTGACACTCTTTGTATCGTTGAAGCAATGAAAATGATGAACCAAATTGAAGCTGACAAAGCGGGTACTGTTGTTGCAATTGAAGTTGATGACGCTGCTGCAGTTGAGTTTGATCAGGTTCTAGTAATCATCGAATAAAGGCCGACTATTATGTTAGATAAAGTAGTTATCGCCAACCGTGGTGAAATTGCATTACGTATTTTACGTGCCTGTAAAGAAATGGGCATTAAAACCGTAGCAATTCATTCAACGGCTGATCGCGACTTAAAACACGTATTATTAGCGGACGAGTCACTATGTATTGGTCCTGCTCCAGCAACACAAAGTTACCTAAACATTCCAGCGATTATCAGTGCAGCTGAAATCACTGGTTCTGTTGCTATTCACCCTGGTTACGGCTTCTTAGCGGAAAATGCTGACTTTGCTGAGCAGATTGAACAATCAGGCTTCATCTTCATTGGTCCTAAAGCCGAAACTATTCGTCTAATGGGCGATAAAGTATCTGCAATCGAAGCGATGAGAAAAGCTGGCGTACCAACGGTACCAGGTTCAGATGGTGTTTTAGGTGATGATGAAGCAACCAACAAAAAGATTGCTAAGCGTATTGGTTACCCGGTAATCGTTAAGGCATCTGGCGGCGGCGGTGGTCGTGGTATGCGTGTTGTACGCAGCGAAGAAGAGCTAATCGAAACGATTGCATTAACGCAAGCGGAAGCAGTTGCCTGTTTCAATAACGGCGATCTTTACATGGAGAAGTTCCTTGAGAACCCTCGTCACATCGAGATCCAGGTACTAGCCGACGGTCAAGGCCAAGCGATTCATTTAGGTGAGCGTGACTGTTCTATGCAGCGTCGCCATCAAAAAGTCGTTGAAGAAGCGCCTGCACCAGGTATTACTGAAGAGACACGTCGTTTCATCGGTGAACGCTGTGCCAAAGCTTGTATCGACATTGGTTATCGCGGTGCAGGTACATTTGAATTCTTATACGAAAACGGTGAGTTCTACTTCATTGAAATGAACACACGTATTCAGGTTGAGCATTGTGTAACTGAAATGGTTACTGGCGTTGATTTAATCAAAGAGCAATTACGTGTTGCTGCAGGTCAGCCACTATCAATTACTCAAGATGAAGTTAAGATTCGCGGCCATGCTATCGAATGTCGTATCAATGCAGAAGATCCAGTAAGCTTTATTCCAAGCCCTGGTGAAATCAAACGTTTCCATGCCCCTGGTGGTTTAGGTATTCGTTGGGATTCTCATATCTATGCGGGATACAAAGTACCACCGCATTACGATTCAATGATTGGCAAGCTAATTACCTACGGTGAAAATCGTGGTATCGCTATCGCCCGTATGCGTAATGCATTGAGTGAGCTTGTAGTTGAAGGTATTAAGACTAATACCGCACTACAGCAAAGCATTATGGAAGATGAGAACTTCCAAAATGGTGGTGCTAACATTCATTACCTAGAGAAAAAACTAGGAATGTAAGTAAGCCAGTGCTTCTTTAAATTAAAAACCAGCGTTCGCGCTGGTTTTTTTATGTTCGTCATTGTGTGGTTACGTTATAATCCTCGTTTATAGCTAATAAACAACAGGTCAACTGATGCCTTGGATTCAATTAAAAATTAATGCCACCGATAAAAACGCTGAAAGCCTTGGCGATATACTCTCTGATAGTGGTGCCCTATCGGTGACCTTTCTTGATGCAAAAGACAACCCTGTTTTCGAACCAATGCCAGGTGAAACTCTGCTTTGGGGTGACACTGACATCGTAGCGCTCTATGAAGGTGAAACGGACATGGTTCAGGTGATGGCGTTTTTAAATGAGCAACCTGCACTGGGTAAAGATTTCAGATACAAATTAGAACCATTAGAAGACAAAGACTGGGTACGTGAATGGATGGACCAATTCCACCCAATGAAATTTGGTAACCGTCTGTGGATTTGCCCAAGTTGGCGTGATGTCCCAGACCCAAGCGCGGTTAACGTAATGCTCGATCCTGGCCTTGCTTTTGGCACCGGTACACACCCTACAACAGCCCTTTGCCTACAATGGTTAGATGCACAGGATTTGACAGGAAAAACAGTCGTCGATTTTGGTTGTGGTTCAGGAATTTTAGCCATCGCGGCACTAAAACTTGGGGCTAAGCGTGTTATTGGTATTGATATCGATCCGCAAGCCATTCTTGCCAGTAAAGAAAATGCAAAACGTAATGGCGTTGAAGGTAAAATCGAACTGTACTTACCTCAAGACCAGCCAGAAGATATCCTTGGTGACGTCTTGGTAGCCAATATTCTTGCTGGACCACTGGAAGAACTAGCGCCACTGATGCAAGGCTTAGTCAAAACAGGTGGTCCATTGGCCCTATCAGGCTTATTGCCATCGCAAGCGGAAAAACTACGTCAAGTGTATGGTCAATGGTTTGATATGGCACCAGCAACCGAACAAGACGAATGGATTCGTTTAAATGGAATTAAGTTGTAAAGCCCCTCCTTGACTAACCACAACAATAAAAATGCCAAACGACAAAAATAATGTTTGGCATTTTTTGTAAAAAACTCCTCATATTTTTTAACAAAAGGGTCAAAAATCCCCAATAAGCGCTCATTTTTAGCATCTAATTTTGTTCAAAGTCACATTTTCATACAGTCAAGAAATTTAATTGCATTTTGTTTAAATAATGAGCTTTGCAATCGGCAAAAAAATGAGTAATATACGCAGCCCTGACGAAACAGAGGTAAATATCGTATGAAGATTGGACAGTACCAATTAGCCAATCCACTCATTTTAGCCCCAATGGCCGGTATCACCGACAAACCATTTCGCGAGCTTTGCTTTAAACTTGGCGCCGGAATGACAGTTTCTGAAATGTGTTCATCAAATCCGAAGGTGTGGAAAAGCAGCAAGTCATCGCATCGCATGACCCATACTCAGGAAGCGGGAATTCGCAGCGTGCAAATTGCAGGCAGTGACCCACAGGAAATGGCCGCAGCCGCTCAGTTCAATGTTGAACAGGGTGCGCAGATAATCGATATTAACATGGGTTGTCCGGCTAAAAAGGTGAACAAGAAGTTAGCGGGTTCGGCGCTATTGCAACATCCAGAATTGGTCAAACAGATTCTTGATAGCGTAGTGAACGCCGTAGAAGTACCGGTAACATTAAAAATTCGTACAGGTTGGGATCCTGATAACCGTAATGGCGTTGCCATTGCCAAGCTTGCACAAGATGCAGGCATTCAATCTCTTGCTGTACACGGTAGAACCCGTAGTTGTATGTACAAAGGTTTTGCTGAGTTTGACACGATTAAAGCAATCAAGCAGGCAATTTCGATTCCTGTGGTTGCTAATGGTGATATTACTAGCCCGGAAAAAGCCAGTGAAGTCTTAGACTATACCGGTGCCGACGCTATTATGATTGGCCGTGGTGCTCAAGGTAACCCTTGGATATTTCGCGAAATCAATCATTACTTAACAACAGGACAAAAGCTTGCGCCGGTTTCATCAACCGAAGTACGCGAAACATTACTAGGCCATGTGCACGCCCTACATCAGTTTTACGGTGATTTTTTAGGGGTTCGCATTGCGAGAAAACACATCGGCTGGTATCTCAAGGAACAGCGTAGCGATCTACGCAAAGAGTTATTTAAGATAGAAACGGCAAGTGAACAACTTACCGTATTAGATCGACTTTTTACCGACAATATTAATTAGAGAAGAGCAAATTTCACATGTTTGATCAAAACACTAGCACTACCACTGAGAACCCACTAACAGTTGAACCAATCCAATTAGCAAATGGTACAGTTCGTCCACAATTATTACGTGATTCAGTAAAGCGTGCTGTTAGCAACTTTTTTGCTCAACTAGACGGTGAAGAGCCTACTGAAGTATACGAAATGGTTCTATGTGAAATGGAACGTCCACTATTAGACCTAACAATGCAGTTCACTCGCGGTAACCAAACTCGCGCAGCAAACTTATTAGGTATTAACCGTGGAACACTTCGCAAGAAGCTAAAGAAATACGGCATGAACTAA
>CAKZQF010000100.1 GCA_937139475.1 uncultured Gammaproteobacteria bacterium
ATCTTGCCCGGACTTCGAAAATCTTCGGGCCGCACGAGTCATGGGTTCATTCCAACAAAGGTACTAAAAGTACCATAGGAATTTAGTAAAGCCGTTGTTGCTTGCAGAAGGCTTCAAGGCGTTTTAGCACCTCCTGAAATTGATATGTATTTGACTACCTGGTTTCAGGGGAAGATTTTTGAATCTATGCTTCAGGGGATTTCGTTCCTAAAACGTTCGTTTTACGAATACCTCAAGTCTTGTCATCAAAGACGACAACTCTACTTATAATAGTATTCGTTTTCCTTGTCTTGAAACTGGTATTCTTTTATATTACAGGAGAACCCATTAACGAATGAATTATGCTGATTGGCTACGCCCGTGTTTCAACAATGGATCAAAACCCTGCGCTGCAAATGGATGCGCTCAGGGCAGCAGGCTGTGGGAAAATATTCACGGAAAAAGCCTCAGGCTCACACCGGGACAGACCTCAGTTGACGGCTGCACTCGATTACTTGCGTGAAGGCGATACACTGGTCATCTGGAAACTGTCACGGCTGGCACGTTCACTGACTCAGATTCTTAAAACAGCCGCAGACATTAATGAACGTGGGATTGCCCTCAACATTCTGACTCAGAATATTGACACCACCACGCCAGAAGGCCGCTTATTCTTCCACATGACGGCTGCATTTGATGAATTCCAACGTGAACTGATTGTTGAGAATACTCGTGCGGGTTTAGCGGCCGCTAATAAGCGTGGCCGTCGAGGTGGTCGGCCAAAAGTCATGAATGAAAAAGTTATGAAGCAAGCCGAAGCGCTGCTGAAAGATACAGAAAACTTCCCATTTGTAGGGGACGTTATTGATCAGTTGAGTATTGGACGTACCGCCTTCTATAAGTATTTCCCACCGGATCGGATCAAAACACTCAGAGATGAGCATTTAGTACAGGCGAACCAAAACAAGGCAACGGAGCATAGGAAATGATACACCCAGATTCAAATCACCCTTCAAAAATATTAAATAAGCCAGTACAGGTTAGCATTCTGACCGATGAAGGTATTGAACATGAAACAGTGAATTTTTTCTACATCCTTTGGAACACAGTGGATATGGTAAAAGATACCGTGATGATATCTTCAACTAGCGGTGAGCCTAAAGTCGCGGTTTATTCTACGATGGAGCTTCCTCGAGAACACCAACCAGGATTTGAATTAGACCCTTCAGAATATGGCCAATCCCTTTCAGCGTTAATGAAATTAGCCAAAGGGGATACCGGCGGTTCCACTGTCGCAGCGCAAGTGCTTTTATCCGCTTATAACGGGAGTTATTTTCACTTAAGTGTCCCTGCTCTTTGTCGTTTAGATGACGATAATTATCGTCATGCTATGACTGTTATTCACGGTAGAAAAGCAACTTTCCGGGAACCTCAGGGTTTTATTGAGAATGGTGATGATCAATTTTCCGATTTATGGGATCAGTGGAAAAATGCGCTTCATGTAGAAGAACGTTTCAAATCGATGTGCTCCAGGTGCTATGGAACAGGTAAAAAAGCAGATGAGGACGGCGAGCCTACCAGCGAAGGCTGTTGGTATTGTGATGGGCATGGAACCCTTCTCCCGGAAGGGTTGGAATATAGCAAAGGGTAAACCTGCAGAAATGTGATAGCGAGTTGCTTTATTACTTAGTTTAAAGCAGTCCTGAGTCTTCTAAATCCTGTGGGACTTTTGGTACCTTTGTTGGGATAGACCCAAAACTCTTACAAACTAGCTATAGCTACGGTGTGGCAAAATCCTATGGTGGGTTTGGTACCTTTATGTAGACGAACCCATATGTCTCTTCAGCTTTGGTTTCGCAACCTATTTGAGCATTAGGCTAGGCTGGAAGAATTCTCATGGCGAGAAGCAAGGGTTGATGGTATCGGGTTGGTATCAACGAAGCAGAAATCCTGTATATGTTGCCTCAATACTCGGAATGTTAGGATGGGGGCTATTCGTCAATTCCAGTTTTGTTTATACGCTGCTGTCGCTTTGGTGTTTGATGTATCTCTTGGCTCCATTTTTTGAAGAACCTTGGTTAGAAGCGCAATATGGTGAAGATTACCGGCGTTACAAGGCAAAAGTGCCTAGGTTTTTCAATCTAGGCAGTCAGTTTACACAAAACATTTCGCCCCATGTGCAGGCTGAACTGCTGCTGGCAACTACGTCGAGAGAACGAGGTGATAGCGGTGCTGAGTTTAAACACCTTGAAAATGCTCATATCCTCGGGCAAGAGTCCACCTATTGGCATGTCAAAGTACATGTCTGTATGTTGGCTTGCGCTGCTCGTCAGTTGAAACTAAAGGAATTTTTTGGTCAATTATTTCGCATTGCTGGTGCTGCCACAGCAACGCCAATTGGATTGGTTCCTAAGGGCAACACGGGTGGGGCGAATGTGAGTCCGTTCAAAAACATGCCAGTCAGTGCAGCGCACCAAGAAATTATTAGCAGCGCTAAAACTGACAACAAGGGTGTATAAAGTTTATTGGTTCGCCCTTGATAACTGATGGAACGCTGACACCAAGACCATTTACCATCTTTACAGTAAGAGAGGGGGCGGCAAGTGCTGCGCGTTTATTCGCCGATAAAGGGTGTAAGATAATTTACCTCAGCGCACGCATCAAACCATTACAAGCTGGCATACCTAACTGGTTGCACAAACACCATTTTCCAAAATGGTAACATACATGTACCACAAACCATGGCGGATGCTTATGGTCGGGTTCATTCCAACAAAGGTACTGAAAGTGCCATAGGGGGTTTGTGTGAATCCCCTCCATAAGTACCAGTAGGCAACTATTGAGGGTATAAGTTACTGATTTAGAATAATTTCACACAAAGTAGTTACTAAAATTATCAAAACTCATTTCTGTCTAAGGAATTGATAATTTATCAACGAGAATGGTTTTTGAGAACGCTAAACCCTTGAAAAGGGTGTTTTTAGAGTGTGCTGCGCGCTTTTATCGATAACGAGGATTATTGAGAATCACCGCTACTGGTACTTTTGGAGGCGTTCGACACAAAACCCCATTTACGGACGAATGTGCACAGCACCCTTATAAAATTCGAATGGCCATCAACCCTTAGAATTCGACACTGCCTCGTTATAGTGCCACCATACTTGGATGCTTCAACTGCATCACAAAAAACATAATTGACGGGAGTAACTCCATCGTGGCGATACCAATCACCAGTAATCGAGCAACCTTAGAGTCAAACCGTCGCCACAGAAATGCCAGACTAACTGCGCACAAACCAACTTCCATTACACTGATGATTTGACCATAGTAATTATGGTCCCAATAACTGATTGGACTATTAAACACCCAATCAGTTAATGGCCAGAAATGTTGACGGGCATCGTCATGATGCAATAGGAAATCGAAACATAGATGTAAGAAGCCTGCCCCACCAAAAACCCACAACCAGTGTTTGCGAAAAAATACGCCAGTGGCAATAATCAGTGCCCAAACAAAAAATGAATTATCCACAGCGAAAATTTGCTGCCAGTTAGCAGAGAAGTATTGAGTGTCAAACACGTGTTGAGCGGAGTTACCCTGCACCAACGTGCTCCAAGCCGCTAACGTATACAAAGACAGATCAGGGAGGAGGCCACCAATAATAGCTGCCCAAGTGACTTTTAAATTACTAGGTTTCGCAAAAATGGCGGTTGCAATGATTAGGTGTGCCGGTGTGTTCATTGTTTTAGCCTCATCAAACCACCAAAAATTGTCCCATCATGCCTTGATCCTCATGTTCCAAGTTATGACAATGGTACATATAAGGTATTTTCGCATCCGAATAATCGGGGAAAGTCATAATGAGGCGAACCGCTTCAGCACTCTGAACTAGCACGGTATCTTTTAACCCAGACTCGTCGCTGGGTGGTTGTTTCCCATTACGATCAAGGATATGAAACTGCACCCCATGAACATGGAACGGATGGGGCATGAAAGAACCATTACTCACCTCCCAAATTTCGGTGCTATTGCGTTTGACCTGAAAGTCTATCCGAGCCGGATCCATGGATTGACCATTAATACGAAAGCCGCCACCCATCATTCCCATCCCCATGCTCATTTGTAAATCAAACTGGCGAGTAGTGACGACTGATTTAAGGTCTGGAATTCCGCTGATTGCCCGAAGTTTAGTGGGTATTGGGTGAGCTGAAGGGTGTGCCTGTCTCGCATCAATCGTCATGATTGTCATTGCACTGCCTCCGCCCATCATTCCGCCCATCATCCCAGCACTTTGCTGGTTTTGAAGTTCAATGACTGGTTTATCGGATACATCAACCAGTATTTCGACACGCTCACCCACACCAAGACGAATCGTTCCCACCGTGAGAGGCTCGGCTAAAAAACCACCATCACTGGCAATTACCTGAAAATCTCGCCGATCACTAAAAGCTAACTGGTAGAGCCGAGCATTCGAACCATTGTGCAACCTTAAGCGTAACAACGAACGTTCAGCCTTCAACATAGGCGTAATCACACCATTGACTAACATGGTATTGCCTTGCATACCCATCATACGATCATGCATGGAGTTAATGTAAGCCAAGCTGCCATCTCGATTAAAGCGACGATCTTGAATCGTGCAAGGAAGATCATCGACCCCATATTCCTGAGGAAGATCCATTTTCTGGCTATGCTCATCATCGATAATGAACATCCCCGCAAGACCGTGATAAACCTGTGAGCCGGTGTGATGCATTTGGTGAGAGTGGTACCACAAAGTGGAGGCCTGCTGGCGAATGTTGTACTCCGCCACCCAACTCTCACCTTGCTTTATTTCTTGGTGTGGACCACCATCCATATTGGCAGGGAGTATCATGCCGTGCCAATGCAAGGTAGACGGCATGCCGATCTGGTTATTGACCTTAATACGAACCTTATCGCCACGCTTAGCCCGAAGTACGGGGCCCAGATAGCTTTGATTTATCCCTAACGTCGCGGTTTCAACTCCGTCAAAGAAACGCGTTTTGTGGGTGCCTAACGTCAATGTAAAGTTCACGGTGTCGCCCTTGCGCTGACCGTAATCTAATGGAGGTGACTTAAACGCGGTGGATGTTCCCGTGGTATTATTTTTGGCTCGCACTCCCGACAGGGGCAATAACAAACTCGCAGCAGTCAGGGATTTTAAGAAGCCCCGACGACTTGATGAGACGTGTGACAATGCCGTACCTAACTTTTTCATAAATGGTTCCTAAGATTTTTTTCACTAACTAAGGTGTATGCTTCGCAATGAACTACCTACCTTTATGGGTAGCACTCAAACCTACTTCGTTAAATTGCCACTGTCCTTCCAACGCTTATACAGTTGATCATCCCAATAGCTTTGGAAGTAGGCAATTGCGGCGGTTTTTTCGGCGCCCGATAATTTATCCTTAAATCCTGGCATTCTTCCGCCAAGCTTTGCCCCCCCTTCATCAATCGTCCAGAGCAGTACACGCAAGGAGTGATGCCAAGCATGTGCGGTGCCATTGAGTGCGGGTGCGGGATGAACATTGCTTTGTCTTTTTGCTGAATCGGGTAGGCTCTCAGCGTTATTCCCGTGACAGACTGCACAATTATCAGTAAAGACCTGTTTGCCTAATGCCAGCTGGTCGCCGGTATACCAGCGCCCCGTTATAGGTTGGCTGCTATCTTGTTCGCTACACGCGGTTAAAAACATCAGCGCGATCGCACCCGTTACTAAGCAATGTTTCATGCGTAGGTTCATAACTACTTCCTTTCTCAAAATTAAAGCTAAGCTCGGCGGCTTAAGCCCGCTCAAGACTATTCGGATACCCTCTTGAGTATCGGCTCGGCATAATAACTAGCGAGCTTTTAGAGGAATTAAACGGCTTTAGGGGGGCGGAGCATCCGAGAGTAGACAGTAGGTGTATCGACTAGGAGGTATTGGAACGTTGGGAGAGAAAGATTCGGAACAGTTGTTGAATAAGTATCCGTAATAACAGCGGTGCTGCCGTTATAAACGCAAGCAGTGCAATTAAATGCTTCGCAACTCTCGCTCATCGCACTGCCTGAATCGCAAGGACAATCTTGAGACATACTCATCTCCATGCCACCAACGGTGGACGGCATCACCGATCCAGCAATGCTGTTAGCATTGAAGGTGATCAGTAGTATAAGTAGGAGTAACAGTCGATTCATAGTGGCTATTATCATGACAATTATATTGTCAAGTCAAGAAAATGAAGTGCGTTGATAACCTAGCTAACTAGGTCAGGCGATCTCAACAATAGAAGGCTAATTTTCACCCAGCTTTAGGGCATCGTTACGGGGTTCCAGTTTACTGTCCTTCTGTTTTTTACCGGTGAAGATATATTTCACCAGAGCCACTATCAACAGGAGCAATAGAGTAACCAGTAGGAGACAGACAAATCCCATGGCCCACATCATCCCGCCATTCATCATGCTACCATTTAACATTTCACCATTCATCATCTGAAAAACTTCCGTCGTTGGCGTTATACGCCTGAGGTTAAAAATCTCGATCAAACACAGTCAGCGCTATCACGAGAACAATAGCGTGTTGGCTATCCTGCACAACACGACAACTTTTTCACATCCTTACCAAAACTCTGTGCTGCAAGCTTGAGACCTTCCACACCGGTTAGGTAGGGAAAAATAGTATCGCCTAGATCACGAGCAGTAAGCCCGCCTTTGAGGGCCATAACAACCGTTTGGATAAGGTCACCCGCTTCCGGGGCCAGTATTGCTGCACCGAGTAGCTTGTCAGTCTTCGTATCGGCGACCAGTTTGATTAACCCAGCAGTCTCACGCGCAGCAATAAACCGTGGTACGTTATCCAGCGTGATCACGCTTGTTTTCACTTCAAAGCCTTGTGCTTTGGCAACCGCTTCACTTAAACCAACCGTCGCAACCTGTGGATCAGTAAACACAACCGCTGGCATGGTTGAATTATCGTATGCATGATTATTGCCATTCATTGCATTGCGAGCAGCGAGTTTGGCACCATACGCGGCCATATAAACAAACATATCCTGCCCTGTCACATCGCCGGCCGCATACACATCTGGGTGGGACGTTTGCATGAAGGCATCAACGACAATGCCCCCTCTGCCTGTTTGAACGATTCCAGCCAAATCAAGTTTTAAAGCCTCAGTGTTAGGGCGACGTCCTGATGCAACCAGCAACTGATCCGCTTTAATTAATAACTCGCCTTTCTCGTTTTCACACGTCAGAACAATCCCGTCGCTGTTATGCTCAACTTTCTGATATCCCACGCCTTCGCAAAATTCAACGCCCTCATTCCATAAAATGGTTGCAAGTGCCGCACTAATTTCAGGTTCAGTATCAGGCAAAAGACGGCTACGACAGCAGATCGTTACCGCGACACCAGCACGGGAAAACATACTGCCCAGTTCACAACCAATGACACCCCCACCAATGATTAATAATGATGTTGGCAAGGTATCCAGTTCCAAGGCCGTTGTACTATCAAGCACTGGCACATCTTGGATGCCATCGATTGGCGGTAATGCCGAGGAGGAGCCGGTCGCAATGATCACTTTCTTAGGGGTATAACGGACATCACCTACTGCAATTTCTATGCCATTGCCCGTGAATTCTGCACGCCCAGGAACATAGGATACTAAGGGATATTCAGGCAACAAATCCTCGTATTTGGCTTTGCGCAACTCATCCACCATCTCTTGCTTTTGCTGCACTAAAGCACGCCAATCGACTAATCTGGCACTGGCTTCAATGCCTGAAAATCGGTCGGATTTTGTCGCTTTATGTAGGATTTCAGTTGCTCTTATCATGTTTTTGGAGGGTACACAACCGACATTGACACAAGTTCCACCAATCGTCCCTTCACCGACCACCACCACTTGTGCGCCAGACTCTGCGGCTGTAATCGCGGCTGAAAAGCCGGCTGATCCTGCGCCAATGACAAGGAGGTCAGGGGATGTGTTTTCTGGTTTACCAAAATCAGACATTAGTGCTTACCTTCGTTAGATTTTAAACTTCCTGACTGCCGTTTTCGCCAAACAGCATAGCCACACAGTGCAATGAAAAAGGCCAACGCCGGAAACAACACGCTATCGAGATACCCTGTTAGGGCTGACAAACCGACAACCACCATTCCGATAATGCCCATTTTTAACAAGGAATGATCCCGCATTTTCAGAAAACCACCGTCGCTTTTATACCTAGCACCTCGTACAACAATGGGCAGCATGGATCCTGAGGTAACTACAGAGTCAAGAGAAATTTAAAAATAGTTTTAAGGGTAGTTTCTGCATCACTCAAGGAGCCTTTACCACCAACTCTTTGCCTGGGAGAATGTGGTTCGTTATACACGAGCCCGCTTATCTAGAGGATGACATTGATATTTTTAAGCTTCATGCCGTGAAATTTCGAGACTAACGACCTCGATCAATGATATGAACAACTGCCGTGTGCATTATTCAACTGACGTTAGTATCATCAGACTCTTTCAGGTTAGTGGAATCTTGATCTTTATTACCCTTCATGCAGCAGATGCTCATGGCACACATAGCGGCACAGGGTGCCAATGACAAAATAATAGGCGCCGCACCGATAGCGCTAAGCCAACTCCAGTTTAGAGTCATACCGAGGCCCAAGAGAAGAAACCCGCCAATCATGACTGCACGCCTAGTGCGTAGCGCGCTAGGCAACCGTGCGATCAAATCGGATACATTTTTGTAGAGTGGGTTTGTTTCAATCGTTTGCGTTGTTTTCATCGTACTTATCCTCGTTAGGTGTCGTCTTAACTTTTAGCGTATGGAGTAATGTTATTTCTGCTAACATTGGTATTAGGGTTACCCTCTTTTTACGGCGATTCAATAAACGTTCGCAAAAAAGACACCATCTCTGGTGAGTCCCACTCGGTCGGTCCGATTAACCGTCCCAGTTCTAGCCCCTGCTCGTTTATGAGCAACGTTGACGGCAAAACATGGGTGTTCAGTAAGGTTGGCGATTCTGCGCTGTCATCGATATAGGTCTGCAAGTTCTTCACCCTGATTTTGTTGTAGAACTTCTTAACCGCCGATATTCCTGCTTGGTCAATCGACAGTGCAACAACTTCAAAACCATCACTACCCAATTCCGCTTGCAATCTGTCCAGAGTGGGCATCTCTTCGACGCAAGGCGTGCACCAGGTAGCCCAGAGATTGAGAAGGATGGTTTTACCCTCAAAATACTTGAGCGTCAGTAACTGCTCATCGTCATTGATAAAATATATCTCTGGTACCTTTTTTGCTGACTCGTGAAGAGTGAATGTCTGTGTGGCGCTACCGTGTTTTTCTGGTTCGGGTATCGGTATCCAAAAAAAATAGAGGGCGGCACCCAGCAGCGTGACGCTACTGGCAATCATACATCCCCACACGTATTTTCGTAAAAAGGTTTGAACAAGATGATCCATCATTCGCAGTATTCCTTAATACGTTTCTGTAGCTTATCTAGTGATGATAAAATCACCACACAATGCATTATTTGGCGACTTATTGTGTATTTGCTTTGCGCGTAGTGATTAATCATGGCATCGCTCCAATGGCTTGTGGAATGAGTTGTTGAGCGGGTAAGTATCCGCTAATTAATTTGCCATCAGCTAATACAATGGCGGGGGTGCCTCCCAGCCCCAT